>JBMOHR010000005.1:0-39240 GCA_049317745.1 Ignavibacteria bacterium | reverse complement strand
GTCATATAAAGTGCTGAAGCCTCATTATTCATTATTGTTGGATAATATTTCATATGCTCTCTTGCATACCTGAATTTCTCAAGTGCTTTGTCGTATTGTTTCATCTCAAAATACCCGACACCCCTGTAATAATCCACCGGCATCTTATTCATATCAACAGGATAATAAAAAGTTGAAACTCCATTAAGCTTTTCAAGCATCTCACCATATTTTCCCTGTGCCTTGAGTTGCATTGCCTCTAAATATTCTCTCTCATTCGAATAGCTCAATAACTTAAACCAGATACCCACGCTTAATAATATTAAAGCTGCAATTATCATTAATCTTTTTAAAATTACTTTATTCTTTTTGAAAAATTCATAATTGATAATTGATAATTTATAATCGAACGAATACCCTACGCCCATACAAGCTGATAATACCAACATTGCCCAGAAATTATCTTTTGTGAAAGAGAAAAACATTGTTATACACAGCCCGATTGAAGAAAGTAAAAACGGTAAATAAATAATCCTTGTCCTTACTTTTTTGAAAAGAAAATATATTCCTATAAATATTAATCCTGCAAAAACTATAAATCCAAATATACCATATTCTGTAAGTATTTCCAGATAGTCATTATGTGGATTAATTGCTGAATTCATGTCGACATTTTCGTCATTGTAAAACTCACCATTATACATTGGATAAAGCCCCGGCCATTTACCGGCACCAATTCCCTTAACCGGATTTTCTTTAAACATTTTCAAAGACGCACTCCAGAAACTCAATCTGGCCTGATTCGAATAGTAATTTTCATCAAAAATGCTTTTAAATGCAAGAGATGTATCCTGCCTCTCTTTTTCACTGTTTGAGGGTATAAACAGGTTTACCGCTAAAGAAATGACAGTTGCACTAAAAACAATAACCAATAACCTTTTTAAATAGAATTTGTCATGATAATAAAATGATAGAATATAAAATGTTGCAGAGTACATTAAGATTATGGAGACCCAGGTCATTCTGGTTTTCAGATAAATTAAAACTACAAACTGTAAGATTATTACTACAATCGATAATTTTACAACGTAATTTTTGAAATCTTCATTAAAACCAAAAATCTTCATTTCTTCTGATTCTAAGGAATTATTTCTTTTCCGTTTTAGTCCTCCGATTAGAGCATATATAGTAAAACCAATCAGAGAAATTATTATTTCTGAATCTATAATCCTATCATTAATAAGTTTAATTCTGTAACTGTTTACATTTAATCCTGAGAAGAAAATGTAGTAAACAATAAGTGTCGTTGTAAACAGGAATGACACAATTGTTATGGCTTTTAATAAAAAATGTATTCTGTTATTATTACGTGACAACAAACAGAGCGTTATGCTGAAAATGCCTATATATGTTAAGTATTTTAGAAGAATTACCAAAGTGTTTGAATTATTAAGCAAAATATACAAATTTCTTATGATAAAAACGTTGGATTTAAAACATGTTGAATGAATTTTAGTAGTATATCAAAGATTTTTAAAGAAAATCAATATATTCTATTTGGTCAGATTATTGATAAGATTTTCTATTTCATTTTCTTTGCTATTTTAGCCAGAACACTTAATCTTCAGTATTATGGCAGCATAGTCATTGTGTTTACTTTTGCTAATCTTATAGTTGTTCTTTTTAGTTTTGGATTTCCTATTTATCTGCAAAGAGAAGCAGCGTTTAATGTTATGAACTCAGGTATTCTGTTTACTAAATTAATCTCCTTTAATCTTTTTCTTTCCGTTCCATACCTGGCATTTTCATTCGTTGTGTTTAGGTTCCTGTATCCCGACTTTGAAGTTCAACTCCTTTTAATTTTAATAATAATTACAGCGATTTCGTCGAATGAAAATTTATTATTATCACTTCTAAGAGGATTAAAAAGGTTTAAAACTATTTTCTACATACTCTTCTTTTCACGAGCTATAACAATGTCATTTATAGTTTTGGTCTGGATTGGAAATTATAATAATGGTTATATTATTCCCATTTTTCTTTTTGGAAATCTGCTTTATCTGACTGTTATTGTTTATGCTTCCAGACATAACTTCAAATCAGAGCATCTGTTCAAACTGAAATTTAATGACTTTACAGGTCTGATTGTAGTGACTTTTCCTGTCTGGTTTGCGATGTTGTTTAATTTTTTATACGACAAGATAGATGTTTTTATAATATCTAAAATTATTAATTTTGAACAGCTATCGTTCTACAGTATTGCATATGGTGTATTGAAATCTTCCACTGTAGCATTTAATTTTTTGCTTATTGGAGGATTGTCAAAAGTTGTATTGTTTACTGACAGCAAAAAAGGGTTAAGGGTCTTTTTATTTAAGTATTCTGAGTTATTGATAATTATAAGTGTTTTAATCTTTATATTGTTGTTTTTCGGTGCAAAAGAAATTTTAGTTTTGTTATATACCGATAAATTCATTAATTCAGTTGTCGTTCTTCAGGTTCTTTCGTTTGCTATTATTCCTTTGTCATTAAATAATTTAACGGGTGTAGTTTTGAATGGAGTTGGTTTATACAAAGAGAATATGTACGTGACAATATTAGGCTTTCTGTTTAATCTTGTGGCAAATATTATTATTATTCCAATATACGGAATTATTGGTGCGGCTTATATAACTATATTAACGGAAATTCTAATTCTCTCAGGGGATTTATATTTTTTAAAACTCAAAAACAAAATTTAATTTGGGTACATCAAACTGGCAAAATATTTCCTACGTTGTAGAACTGATCAGGGCTATTAATCCGACAAGAATTCTTGATTTCGGTATTGGGTTCGGAAGATGGGGAATTCTTTGCCGGGAGTTCTTGGAGGTCTGGGATGAAGGTAATTATACAGGTAAATGGAACAGGCAAATTGACGGCGTAGAAGTATTCCCTGATTACATTAAATCTTATCACTCTTATTTCTATGATAATATATACAAAGAAGAAGGATATAAATGGATAAAAAACTGTAAAGAAAATTATAATCTGATAATCTTTGGAGATGTATTAGAGCACTTTGAAAAAAGTATTGCTTTGGATATTATCCGTATTTCTCTTTCCAAATCGGATTATTTGTTAATTAATATACCAATAGGGAAGTATTGGGAACAATCAAATATAAATGAGAATATATACGAAGAACATAAAAGTACATGGAATGTTAAAGATTTTAAAGAGTATGGCAACAAAACAATTAAGACTTTTAGAGATTATGTGGGTAGAAAATATTTTGTGGTTTTAATTGCAAATAAACCAATTAATATTAATAATCTTTTGAAAAAAAGATATGGGAAATATTATAACATCAGAAATATACTAATTTACCATTTGGGCCTAAAGGCAATAGCAGGTTATGGAAGAAAATAAAAAGATAAAAATAATATTTCTCGGGGCATATAACACGAATGAAATTCTGCCTGGCCCCCATAAGGTTGCTAAGAGAATATTTGAGCAGTATTCCAAAACTAATAAAACTGTATTCATCAATTATTTTCAGGATGGGAAGAAATATTCGTTATTTCAGAAATTATTTGGGTCTAATATTATTGATGAAGTTAACGGCAGCCCGGTTATCATAATGGGTATTATAACTTTAATGTTGTATATTATAAAGTGGAGACCGAAAATTATACATTTGTTAAATTATGAAAGGTTTATCATATTTGCTATTTTCTTAAAAATGATATTGAGATTCAAGCTGTTTTACACAGTAAATGGAATTATTGCCCACGAAAATAAATATTACAATACAGATACAAGAATTACGGTAATGAAAAATATAATAGTTGAGTATTTATTAATTAATTATAGTGATTTAATATTCGTACTTTCTGGATTGTCAGAAGTTATTATTCGTAATTATTACAATGTTAGTAAAGAGAAAACAATTAAGACATTTAATGGTATAGATGATGTTTTTCTAGATTATAGGCCTATCAATAATGAGGCTATAGAAAAGAATTCAATAGTATTTATAGGGGATATTAATAGGCCTCAAAAAGGTTTTGCTTCATTGATTTATGTGCTGGAAAAATTCGATATTGAGGTTAATTTGCATGTTATAGACTCTAAATTCAGACTTGAGAGTATTTGTTGTAATAATGTAAACATTAAAATAAATTGTTGGGATAAATTTAAACCTAAAGAGTTAAAAGAATTTTTAGTAAATAAAAGTGTGATTGTTTGTCCAAGTGAATATGATCCCTTTAATATCTCAGTTCTTGAATCTATTTCTTGTGGGCTTTTTCCGGTAATCACCAAGCAAACGGGAGTAGTGGAACACATCGAAAAAAATATTGAATGCAAGACTTATAACTGTAATGATATTGAAAAATTATATCAAATCCTGAAATGTATAATTGAGGATAAGGATTTTAAAAGAGTTGATAATTCTGCTTACTTAAGGTCTCTCACCTGGCAATGTGTCCTGGAAAAATATTGTGATAAATATAAATTATATATTTGAATATGGACCTTGTAAGTGTTATAATGCCCGCAAAATCAATAGAAGAAAGCATCTTACCATCCGTTAAAAGCATTCTCAATCAATCTTATTTTAATCTTGAGCTATTAATAATAGGAAAACATAATTTAAGAAATGAGAAGAGTGATTTATTTGATGATTATAGGGTGAATGTTATTAATACAGATAAAAATATATCGTCAGCATTAAATATTGGTATTGAGGCTTCCAAAGGTAGATATATTATGAGGATGGACTCAGATGATTTATGTCATAGTAAAAGATTGGAATTCCAACTTAAGGTTTTGTTGAATCACAAAGTAGATGTTGTTGGATGTAACATCAATTATATCGACAAAGATAATAAGTTTCTGCTTAAAAAAGTGTTTCCGGAGATGGATAAAGATATTAAATTTTATATGCCAATAAATGTCTCAATTCCACATCCTACTATGCTTACATACAAGGAAATTCTTCTGAAAGTTGGTTTGTATAATGAATCCTTATCAAAAGCCGAAGATATGGAATTATTCTTAAGGATGATAAATAAAGGAGTAAAGTTTTATAATGTACAAGAATATCTTTATTCATACAGGGTTAAAAAAGAACTGTGGGATGTTGATAGCGTAAACAATTCAGTTTCTTATTCTTTAGGGTCATCATATATTAATAATAAACTAAATAGTATTCCCAATCAAAATAACGGTGAAAATTATTTGATTAAAGCCTTACTCGAATATTATAAAGGAGATATGAGTATAGCCAGGAAATATTTTAGAAAGTACTTATATGTATATCCTAAGGAAAAGTCTAATATTAGGCGTTATTTGATTCTGTCTGTCTTCCCAGGGAAATATATGAGGATCTTAAGGAAATTAAAAATTCCTCAAAAAATCAATTTTATTACACACAAAGTATTTGGTAAGGATTTTCAATATCAAGTAAGAAGATAAAAGAAGTTTATTTTGAGTTTTCAATCAATGTTCTTCTTAAATAAGCATATTCACATTTAAAATATAACAGGTAATATTTAAATCTGGGGATTAATTTATTGCAAAGTATTGTGTCGAGTAAATGAAACGGCAATAAACTTAAAAGGAAAAGCAGAGTTAGTTTCGAAAACACAGTACTTGTGCAAAGTCCTTTTATATAATAATGTCTGCCTTTGTTTTTTTTGCCATAATGAAATTCTCTAAAGGCGAGTGATTTGTAATCAATTCTATTTGGAGGGTTTAGTAAGATTGAATTGTTGTATAGATTATTATTCTGTATTGTAATATGTCTATATGCATTTCCTTTTAAACTTGAGGTAGAAATGGAATTGTCTCTGTGTTGCACCAGTGTGACAATTTCCTTTAAATTATGAAACGTGTATTTTTCTCTCAAACGTAGCCATAAATCATAATCTTCAATTATCTCATTACTGTATCCCCCTACTTCTAAAATTGTCTTTTTCTTAAATGTTACACCAGAATGGGCGATACAACTATGTAGCTTTAGATTGTCCTTGATTTCTATGTCATTTACAGGATTTTGTATAACATATAAAATTTTCTTTTCCTTAAAAACAGCATAAGCCCCTGAAATTATATCAGCGTTACATTCTTTAAGCGTATTAAGCTGGTATTCTAATCTATATGGTGTTGCAATATCATCAGCATCTAACCTGGCTATAAGACTTCGATTGCACTTAGAAATTCCATAATTTAGTGAATCACCCAGGCCGGTATGTTGTTTCTTGTGAAAGGATATTCTTTTATCATAAAAATTGTTTTTAACAATATTTTCGGTATCATCTTCTGAACCATCATCAATAATTACAATATTAAAGTCAGTAAACGTCTGATTCAAGATGCTATTCACTGCACGGGTTATAAACTTTCCGGTGTTGTAAGTAGATATTAATACACTTATTGACACAATCTTATTAAATGTTTATTTAAGATAATAAATACTATTTTTATAAAAACTGTTAATTAACATCAAAATGCTCAGAAAGAACATATTATTTTTAACACCCGACTTTAACATTGTTTGTGGAAGGTCTAAAAATGTCTTATTGCTTTCAAAAGTTCTTTTAGAGGATAATTGGAATGTTAATATTATTACTAATAAAGGAGATTTGACTAATAAAGCGAAATCAGAGGGGGTAAATATTCTTTCTGAACAAATTTGTTTTCAAAGTTATAACCCGATTACAGTTTTTAAGTCTTTGCAAAGATTAAATAAACTTGTTAAAGAGTATAATATCCAAATACTTCATACTCATCATCGCTATTATGAAGTGTTAGGATATTTATTGAAAAAGTTATACAGGTTAGAGCATCTTAAACTTATCACTACTGTTCATAGTATGTACAGTAAAAAACATTTCCTTATTAATTATCCCTCTGAAAAAATTATTGCCGTTAGTAAATATTTAAATAATTATTTAGTTAATGTTTGTAATGTTGAAGATAGTAAAGTTGACGTGGTCTACAATTACGTAAACAATGTTGAGTTTAAAATGAGAAAAGATAAGAATAATAAAATTTATATTCTCTCGATAGGTAGGTTTTCATATGAGAAGGGATTTGACCTTGTCTTTGAAGCATTATCTGGTTTGTCAGTAATGGATTATAAATATATTATTATAGGAGAGGGCGGTGAGTATGAATCTTTAAATATATTGGCCGAAAAGTATAAAATAAATATTGAATTTGTAAAGCCCCAATTTGAGTTAAATACATATTATTCAAAGTGTGATATTTGTATAATACCTTCGCGCCAGGAGGGGCTTTCCTTTGTGGCTTTGGAGGCAGGAATGTTTTCAATACCCGTGATTGCATCAAATACGGGTGGATTAAAGGAAATTATACAACATGAAGAGACAGGGTTGCTATTTGAAGCGGGAAATTATAAAGACTTATTAAAAGCAATTCTTCGATACAAAGATAACAGAAAGCAGGCTAGTATCTTAGGTGAAAACTTAAACAGAAAAATTGTAAGTGAATTTAACAAGGAAGTGTTTAAACAAAAAATGCTCAATATATACTATTCTTTATGATGGATAGAAATATTCTGAAATATTTGATGCTCATATTTGTTGTGTTTTTTAGTATTAATTTACCAACATTATTTAAGGCGGATTTTGTAGCTGATGATATTTTAATTCTCAATATGTCCCGGCTTGATACTTTTCCTGTATTAAGCAACTGGACTGAATCCTTGAAGGAATATCAAGGTATAAATAGTAAACCAAACTACTTTTACAGGCCGGTGCATTCACTTTTGATGTATGTCAATTTTAAAATTGCGGGTTATAATGCTTGGGTTTATAATCTAATAAGTTTATTGTTATTGTTCTCATGTTTTCTTGTTTTTTGGATTGTTTTATATAAATTATCTAAAATGAATGATAAATTCAGTTTAAGACATTCTCTGTTGGTTTCTTGCATTTTTCTTTTTTACCCACCAAATATATACAATGCGACCTGGATTTCGGGAAGGGTCGATTTATGGTTGATGTTTTTTTTGTTGCTTAGTTTGTATTTTGCAATAATGTATTTGTTAAATGGAAAATCTAAATATTTATTAATAGGAATTGCTTTCTATGTACTTTCTTTAATGACTAAAGATAATGCTGTATTATTCATTATACCAATTATTGTTATCCTATTCGTAATATACAGATCAGAAAGAAACAACCATACTAACTTCATAATACTGGTTCTTACTTATTTAATGTTAGGTATACTTTATATCGCGTTTAGATTTTTAATTATAAAATTGTATCCTTCTCTTGAAGGAGGTTTTGCCACATTTGAATCTATAACCCTGCTTCTAAGGTCAATTATTGAACCCTTCATTTTGATAGACTCTGGTGAATTAATTAACAGATTGTCAGGAAATGAGATATTATTTATACCATTAATTGTTTATTTACTATTGCTCCTAATATTTTTTGCAAGATATGTTGCTTCAGTAAAACACAGATTCTTCTTCTTAAGTGCTTTTCTGCTAATTATGATGTCTACTTCTGTTTTTTACTATTTCAGGGGAGGCTTGGCTTTTAGGTTTTATTCGTGTTCGTTTACATTTGTGTTGATTTATGTTTTTACATATACCGTTCTGAATATAAAACAAGTAAACTATAAATATTTTATTAGATTAAATTTTATTGTGGTTATACTTTCTATCATAATGTCGTTTAACTTATTATCTAATTGGTGGAAATCTTTTGATTCCGAGCATGATTATTTAAATAATCTTACTTTATATTCTTCCGGTAAAAAAACAGTCTTACTCAATTACCCACATTCTTATAATAATACATACTCGTTTTCAGATATCTCATACGCTATTAAATTTAACAGAGAAAGAGAGTTTGGTAATGATTCATTGATAGTTCCAGGATTAGCAACAGCTTATTATTCGCTCTCTGATTATCAAAACTCGGAAATCACTGTTTCACGAATTAATGACTCTTTGTTTTGCATGAATTCCCTTAATAAAGAATGTTATTTTTATCCGTTTCCATTCTATACAGATGACATTTCCTTAACAGGTTTCTTTTATCTCTCAAATGGAGTTAAATGTTTTCCTGGTGTCACATCCCCTTCTCGCTTATCCTTTAATAAGAAGAAGTTGATTTCGGTTTTCTTGCAATTCCCACATGAACTTACCAATTCAAGATTTCTTTATTATAGCAATGGAGAAATAAGAGAGGTATTGAAATGACGGACAATAATATCAATTATAGAGGTGTTAAATTAAATTCATATAATCAGTATGACATTTTAGAGTTGATAAAATATAATTTGACAAATAGTATCACACTTAATGTATTTTATATTAATGCTTATTTATTTCTATCAATTATAAAGAATAAAGAGATTTTAAAAGTACTCAATGATGGCCTCCTAATTAACGATGGTATTGGTATGAATTTATTAATACGAATACTGAAAAATAATAATCATGTCAAGAAAACGGTGACTACAGATATATGGCATAAGGTACTAGATTTATGCTCAGAACTTAAATTACGAATAGTTGTATACGGTGGAGAAAGAAATAAAAGAGGTAATATAGTAAGGTTCTTGAACCAATTCCCGGGGATAGAATTATTAGAATACTCTGATGGGTATAGTAATCTTGATATAACAAAATTAAAAGCCGACATAATATTTGTTGGTCTGGGTTCTTTTAAACAGGAATTGTATATAGAGTCTATATCTGATAAAAACAATATACCGATTAAGATTGCTGTTGGTAGCGCTATTGATTTTTGGACTGGGGCAAAGAAACGTGCCCCTCTTTGGATGCAGAAAACAGGTCTCGAATGGTTGTACAGATTGTTCCAGGAACCTAAAAGATTATGGAAGAGGTATATTATTGGTATTCCTGTTTTTATGTTTAATATTATTGTAATAAAGGTTAAATTAATGCTTAAAAAAGAAAGTACGTAATAAAATGATGAAACGTATTTTTTACTTGTTTATACTTTCGGCAAATTTTGCATTTGCACAGAATTTTAACTGGATTACTCCGAATAAAGCATACCTGAAGATGTATGTTGCAGAAGATGGTATGTACAGAATTAACAAGTCTGATTTTACTAATGCCGGCATAAATACTTCTGCCATTGACCCCAGAACAGTCAAGGTTTATTTAAAAGGAAGTCAGATTCCTATATATTTCTTTGGTGAGCAGAATGGGGTATTTGATGATAATGATTATTTTGACTTTTATGGTCAGAGAAATTACGGCGGGCCAACTATTACTTATAAGGAATCCGGTGGTACAAATATACCTGATTATACAACAAACGAGTATTATAATCTCTATTCAGATACAAGCGTTTACTGGGTAGGATGGGATGGTGGTAATGGATTACGGTATACTGATTACAGCAACTCTTCAACAATACAATTCGGCCAAAACTTTTTTTATTCACCTCTTCAGTTTGAAAAAGATTTAATATATTCCCTTGGAGAGCATAAAAACAGTACAGATTATAGATACTTTAACAATGAAAAGATTTCTGGCGAAGGTTGGTTCTGGCGTGAACTTCAAAGGGGAAATACGCTTTCCGATACTTTTAGAGTGCCTTATTTATCAGATATAACTCAAAACTGTCTCTTAAAGGTATTTGCATATCCAAATTCATATTCTGATTCGATTTTCAACGAGCACAGACTAATTGTGCGTGTTAACAATACAGTTATTGATACGATTGAAACTGATAATTATAATAAAATAGATACAACATTAATTTTTTCATCAGGTTTACTTTCCAATTCAGGCTTAAATCAGATTTCCATTACAAGTACCGGCGCAGGGACTTATCGAAGTGTTATGTTATTCGATTATTTTACGCTTCAGTATCCAAGGAAATTTACTTTTGAAAACAATAAACTTTCCTTCGCAAATTCAGGAAATGATACATCTGCTGTAAGGTTTAAGGTTAATTCTTTTGTCCCTTCGAATGAGCTAAGCTTTTATGATGTCAGGAATAATTGCCGTCTTACTACCTATAGTAATATAAGTGATACGTTAGTCTTTACAGGAAAACAAAACGGGAAGTTTGAAATAATTAATGCCTATAATAGCAAGAAGCCTTTGCGTATTAAACAAAGACAGGTTCCTAATCTTTTTACTAATTCAACAGGTGTTGATTACTTAATCGTTTACAATAAAATTCTTGAAAATCCCGCTGAAGTCTTAAGGCAGCATAGAGCATCTCAGGATAATTTCAGAGCGATGAAAGTTGAAATTGAAGATATTTATGATGTTTTTAATTACGGTATGGAGAATCCAATTGCTGTAAGATACTTTGTTAAAAATGCTTATGATAACTGGCAGTTACCAAAGGTTAAATATTTATGTCTTTTTGGAAGAGGTTCGCTCGACCCTAAAAAAAATTCAGGGTCCTCACTTTATTACCAAAATCTGATTCCTGTTTATGGAAACCCGCCGTCAGACGGGTATTTCGGAAATTTCAATATGGGAACTTTCACATATTATCATCAGATATCAATCGGTAGAATTCCTGCATTAACTCAGCAAGAGGGGCAGGATATAGTTAACAACATTATTCAGTATGAGAATCAAAGTTCTGTGCCTGCAAGATGGTTTAAGAACTTTGTGTTTATTACAGGAGGAACAAACCAGCAGGAGCAGGTGCAGTTTGCATCCCAGTCAGAATATTTTATTAACACTTATATCAAACCAGCTCCAACTTCAGGATATCCTGTCAGAATATTCAGAAATGATACTTCCGGATATGTTACTTTTAATTATCAGGATTCTATCAAGAATGCTTTAAATACTGGTGGAATGATTGCTAATTATATCGGACACGCCGCAAGCAATACCTGGGATAACGGTCTTGATGACCCGAATGTACTTTCGAATCAATATCGAATGCCGGTTATATTTAGTATGACTTGTTTTACTGGTAAAAATTCCGAAACCCAGTTCAGAAGTTTTGGTGAGAGGTTTATTAATATACCTAATAAAGGTGCTATAGGATTTATAGGTACTACAGGGTGGAGTTTCTCAGGTTCAGGAAATACATTTAACGAATACCTTATTAAGAATTTCACTAAAGATACTGTCCGAAGAGTCGGTGATCTCGTAAGGTATGCCTCACGAACTCTTTCCTCTGACTCACTTAGTTTTGCGGCGAGAAACACTATTAATTGTTATGGAATGCTGGGGGATCCTGCTGCTAAATTACTGTTACCTACTTACTCAGAATATGCTTTTGAACCATCGGATTATAAATTTGCTAATCCTTTTCCTTCAATCAGAGAACTAATTAAACTAACGGTTTATCCAAAAAATTATGGTATTAATGCCGACTCAGTAAAAATAAGGTTTCAGATTTTAAGGAATAATTTATCGTACAGAACTAAAGATACTATTATATATAATTTTGGATTAGTAGATACATTGAATTATAGCTTTGTTCTTGATTCTGCCGGTAATTATTCTGTTCAATTTGATTTGGATCCTGATAACTGGAATACTAAAGAGAAAAAATTTAACAATAACCTTACGATTCCACTCGCTTTGAAAAATCTTTCGTTCATTCCTTTAAAGCCAATTGATAATCAGGTTATTACAACTGACTCTGTTGAGGTTGTAGGTATAAATCCGAATATTGATTTCAGGAATAATAATGTGAAATTAATACTTCAGATTGATTCTACACAAAACTATAACTCAGCATTATCCCGGACATATTTTGTCAATAATCCAAACGGGATGGTAACAAAATTTAAAGTACCTTTCCCGGTTAAAGATACCAACATCGTGTATTTTTTCAGAATGAATGCCGTGATTAACAATGATTCATCAGGTTGGTCAGAAGTCCGAAGGTTTATTTATAATAATTCAGTAATTGATATAAATGGTTTTAAGAGACCATTAGAATCAACAGACCAGATTGTGAATATATACAGGAAAAAGGTTTCTCAATACAATACTAGCGACTTATACAATGCATGGGGAAGTGGTGATAGTATTTTAATTAAGAGGTATAATGGGAATATTACAGCTCAATCGTGGGGTTCGGCCGATTATGAACCGACAAAGATGATTCTAAACGATAAAACGATATCTTTGTTTGATCAGATTTACTGGGGAGGATTATTAATATTTAAGGTAAATAAAGTTAATGCAAGGATAATTGATTCAAGACATTTTACGTTTAACACAAACCTGTCTAATGATTCTGCTTTAACCTATCTGAACACTTTTAATGATCAGAATATTTTAGTGATTATAAAATCAATACCTAACTTTACTAACTTTGGAATGAATAGCGGATTGAAGGCTAAGATTAAATTATTTGGAAGTACAGCAGTTGATTCGGTTAATTTGCAAAGTTATTCGTCATTTTGGAGTTTCATTAGTTATAGTCAGTTTCCAAACATTGTAAAATCGGAAAAATTTTCCGCTATCTCAGGACCGGCAACTTGTTCAATACAGTCTTCTTTTTATTATGATTCGGCATATGTATATCACAACTTTATTCCTGCAAAATCCTGGGGTTCGTTTAAATGGTCGGGTATAATACCTCAGGGTTCATATATGTACTTTGATGTAAATGGTATTAACAGGCAAAACAATATTGTCACATTATTTACTAATCTTAGTAATAATTCTTTTGTTAGCCTTGATACGGTCAACCCTTCTATGTATCCTGGTTTGAGGCTTGTTACAAAACTTCATATAGATTCTCTGAACGGGATAGAGCCATCAATCTTAAAAAGTTTTAAATTCACATATACTCCTGCTGCAGAAATTATAGCTGATAATTATTCATTCGTGAAAAGTGATTCGGTTTTTCAGGACGGAGATACATTAAACATATCAGTAAACTATGGTAATTATGGTTATGCAAATGCTCTTGGGGTAGTTAATAAATGGACTGCTACATCGCCATATGGTTTGAGAACTTTAAGAATTGATACTTTGTACAGTACTTTGAAAATTGATTCTATTACTTCATCAGTTGCAAGATTATCAACTTTAGGACTTAGAAACCCAAATAAACTTGCTGATACAGTTACTCTGTTCTTTGAAACATCATTAATTAATCAGCAGAATGAGTTCTTTACTTACAACAACACTGCCGTTACAAGAATTGTTGTTAAAGGAGATACGGCAAAGCCTTTGATGGATATTACGTTTGATGGATCGAAGGTTTATTCCGGTGACTTTGTTCAGTCAAACCCAAAGGTTGTATTAAAATTTCTTGACGACAGTAAAATATTTATTAAGGATACATCAAACATCCGTGTAAAGCTTGATAATGTTTATGTACCATACTTTATAGGTGTTCAGAAGAACCCGCTTATTGATTTACAGTTTGTAAATACTAAATCCCTTCAGGCGACATTATACTACAACCCAATACTTGAAGACGGTGAACACAGATTTGACTTCGTTTCCTACGATAATAACGGGAATTATGCCGATACTTCAATATACTATCTAACGGTTAATCCCGACTTGAAAATTATTGATTTAAAGAATTTTCCTAATCCAATGAAGAATGAGACTAATTTTGTGATTAACCTTTCGGGAAATATGCCTCCGTCGATGTCAAAAATTAAAATCTTTACCGTCGCTGGAAGGCTTATAAAAACTATTGAAACTCCACTGAATATTGGCTATAATCAGATATTTTGGGATGGAAGAGATGCAGATGGAGATTATATCGCAAATGGTGTATACTTTTATAAGTTAATTATAGATGGTAACAATAAAAAGGAAACATCATTACAAAAACTTGTAATACTAAAATAAAATCATACAATTATATTAAGATTATGAAGCCGCAGAACTACAATTATTTACATTTATGCAAAAATGTATCTGAGAAAAACCGTTCTATCTGTGTAAATCAGCGTTCTATTCTTTTTTCCGCTTATTTTCTGTTCGTTTTCCTTTTCATTAATACGGGAATATCAATTTCGCAAAACTATAACTGGATAACTCCAAACCAGACTTACTTAAAAATGTATGTGGCAAGTGACGGTATATACCGAATTGATAAAAGTGATTTTGTAAATGCCGGTATTACAGTTACAACTATTGACCCCAGAACTGTCAAGGTTTATTACAAAGGTAATCAAATACCTATATATTTCTTTGGCGAGCAAAATGGTACTTTTGACGACGCAGATTATTTCGATTTTTATGGGATGAGAAATTATGGCGGATTGACCAATGCACACGATATTAATAATAATGTTATTTATACCACAGATGAGTATAATAGTTTGTATTCGGATACTTCTGCCTACTTTGTAGGTTGGGGTGGTGCTTATGGGTTAAGGTATACAGATTACAATAATGCTTCATCTACTGCTTATCCAAATGATTATTATTATCAAAAACTCCATTTTGAGCAGGATCTAATATATACACTTGGTCAGAATGTTTCGGGTACTGATTATGGTAACTTCAGTAATGATAAATATATCGGCGAAGGCTGGTATTGGAGATTAATGCAAAATAGTAATTTTTTTGATCAATTATTTAACGTAAATTCTTTACCATCAATACCACAACAATGTAGGTTGAAGATCTTTGCATATCCTGTTAACCAAAGTACTACTATAACAAATGAGCATAGACTTACGTTAACACTTAATAGTACAATACAACTTGATACTTTGTTTAGGGATAATTTCAACAGGTTTGATACAACAGTTTATTTCTCAAGTTCTTTACTGGTAAACGGGAATAATACATTGAGATTTAAGAATAGTCCTTTGGCATCTTTTACTGCAAGTAGATTTAATTTTGATATGTTTGAAGTTTCTTACCCAAGAGCTTTTGTATTTGACAGCAATGCAGTAAATTTTAACAGCGATATTGCGGATTCCACCTCAAAAATATTCAAGATAAAAGGGTATAATTCTGCTAATCAACTAAACATTTATGATACAAAAAATGGAACACGAATATTAAATTACACTTTCTCGAATGATACTTTGATTTTTGTTGGTAAAGGTAACGGTAATTATCAGATAATTAATAAAACAATTTCCAAAAAGCCTTTTAGAGCAAAGCAAAAGCAAGTCCCAAATCTTGTTACATCATCAACTGGAACAGATTACTTATTGGTCTATAATAAACTTTTTGAAACACCTGCAGAGCAATTGAGACAATACCGCAATACTCACGATGGATTCCGTTCTTTCAAAGCTGAAATTGAAGATATCTATGATGTTTTTAATTATGGCATGGAAGACCCTGTTGCTGTTCGTAGATTCTCAAAGAATGTATTCGATACTTGGCAAACACCTAAGGTTAGATTTATTTGTCTGTTTGGAAGAGGTTCAATAGACCCAAAGAAAAATCTGGCGTCTTCAGTTTATTACCAGAATTTTATACCCGTTTATGGAAACCCTGTAACAGATGGTTATTTTGCAAATATTAATTTTGGTGCGTTTACTTATATGCATCAGATTTCAATTGGTCGTCTTCCAGCGTATACGAACCAGGAAGCTCAGGATATGGTTAATAAAATAATAGGATATGAAAATCAAGGTCTACAAAAGTGGATAAAACAGCCATTGTTTATTACAGGTGGTGCAAGTACAAGTGAGCAATTACAATTCTCTGCCCAATCAGATTATTTTATAAATTCTTATATTATCCCTGCTCCAACAGGTTCAATTCCGGTAAAAATATATATGAATGACACGACAGGATTGGTTACTTATAATTATTCCGATTCAATAAAGAACTCCATTAACAGAGGGGCATTAACGGCAAACTTTATTGCACACGCCGGAAACGGCTATTGGGATTATGTATTTGAAGATCCAATAATATTATCTAACGAGAATAGACTACCGTTGATTTTTAGTATGACCTGTTTTACCGGTAAAATTGCCGAACCCAATTTAAGGAGTTACGGAGAAAAATATGTTACTTATTCAAATAAAGGAGCAATTGGATTTATAGGTACTACGGGGTGGAGCTTTTCCGGTACTGGTAACACATATAATGATTATTTGTTAAACGGGTTGAACTTGGATACATTAAGAAGATTGGGTGAAATTATGACATTTGCCTCTCAGAGATTGTCTCCGGACTCTTCCAGTTTTGCCGCAAAAAACACTAATAACTGTTATAACTTAATTGGAGACCCTGCCGCTAAATTATTGTTACCCGTGCATCCTGAATTTGATATTAATTTTAATGATTATAATATTTCAAATCTCAATCCAACTTTAAAAGAGAATGTTAATTTTCAAATTTATCCAAAAAATTTAGGTACTTTTGCAGACTCTTGTAAAATTAGGTTTCAGTTACTTAGAAATAATCAAAATTATAGAATTAAAGATACTATAATATATAATTGGAGTTTTATTGATTCAATAAAATATTCTTTCTCAATTGATTCATTAGGGATTTTCACATTAAAAACTATATTAGATTATGATAATTGGTATCCAGCTGATGATAAAACAAATAACCAGTTGGTGATAAACCTGCCAACGAAAAACATATCGTATTATCCATTAAAGCCTGTTGATAATCAATCAATCAGAAATGACAGTTTGGAGTTTGTTGGAATAAACCCAAATTATGATTTAAGTAAAAACAGTGTTAAAATTATTTTCCAGTTTGATACAACCGCTTTCTATAACTCTTCGGTTAAACAGACGTACTTTACTTCAAACATAAATGGAGTTGTTACAAAGTTTAAAGCGAGAATCCCAATATTGGATTCCAATATTGTTTATTATTGGAGACTCAATGTTGTTTTAAATAATGATTCGTTAGGATGGTCTAGCTCTAAAAGATTTAAAGTTTATTTCTCTGCATCCGGCAATTATGATTCTAGTATTGCATTAAAATTAAGAGATAAAAATCAAATTAATGATAATTTGATTATGAATTTATCTTCAGATTCAAACTTGTTTAGAATGCAAATCTTTAATTCGCAAATATATGCCCGATCACAATTACATCTTGCTTATGGTCCGACTTATATTACTGTTAATATGCGAAATTATACATTTGATAATTTAACAAGAGGACTAAATGCAGCTAAAGTATCAAAGATTACAGGACAGATATTTGAAGTTAGAAATTTCAGAATTAATTCTACTTTGTCAACTGATTCACTTTTAAACTTTCTTAATTCCTTTGACTCGTTAAAGTATTTGATCTTTGTAAAAAACTACAGTTCACCAGGTGGTACCGTTTTACCATTAAATGTCATAAATAAAATAAAGGAGTTTGGTAGTACAGCTGTTGATTCTGTGGGATCTTTTGCTGGGTATAATACTTGGGCTTTTATTGGATATTTGGGAGCAAACGCTAGTCAAAAAAGGGAAAAATTTACTTTATATCCAGGTGGTGGTGCTGATCCAAGTCCTGCTTTCACTGAAATGAGGCCTGTATTTATGTACCCCTCCGGCTCTATCACCCAAACCTTCGGTCCGGCACAAACCTGGCAGAACTTCAACTGGGCTCAGGATGTGTACCCGAATTCAAGTTTGTACTTTGATGTTTATGGCATAAAGCGAAACAATCAGGATACGCTTTTAATGTCAAACGTTACTACATACAATAATGTTAATCTGTCAGGGATTAACGCTTATCAGTATCCGTACCTTAAACTTATTACAAGGCTTGCGATTGATACAGTCTCTGGCTACCAGTCACCTGTATTTAAAGGTATTTCACTGAACTATGTCGGCCCACCTGAGATTGCACTCGATAATAATTCAATCTTTAAATCGGACTCAATCGTAAGTATGGGCGACAGTATTGGTATTGGCGGTTCTTATTATAATGTTGGTTATGTTCCGCTTAATGGACACGTCAGGTCTTTCTATGCTCTAGATGCAGCTAACAATAAAGTTCTGCTGCGTTCTGATACAATCCTCTCACAGCTTAAAGTGGATAGTTCACTTTTCGTTAAAGCTACTTTTAAAGTAAACGGTCTGCCGATTCATAAGAAATACAATAATCAGGTTTCGATTGTTCTTGAAGTGAATGCTCTAAATCAGAATGACATTTACGATTACAATAATTCCGTGATTTCCACTTTCTTTGTTAAAGGTTCTATCACTGATTTAAACACTGAGGTTTATTCAGATGGTATTAAACTTTTTGGAAATGACTACGTCCGTTCAAATCCTGATATGCTCATAAAACTTTCAGGTAAATCAGTTGATGAACTTCTTACTTCAGATACTTCCGTATTCAGAATTATGCTGAACAATCAGTTTATTTCATTAAATCCTGGAAATTCAAAGGCAAACACAAAAACAAATTTAATCAAAGAAACTGAAAAAGGTAACCTAATATTAAAGTTTACCCCTCAGCTTCAGAACGGATTGAACGATTTAAAACTAATCACTTACAAAAATAATGCTTACGATACTGCAAAGTTTGTTCTGAACGTTACTAACGAGACCTCGTTGAAAGATGTCAATAATTACCCGAACCCGATGAAAACTCAAACAACATTCTCGTTCACGCTTACCGGAAATCAGTTACCCACTGAATGTAAGATTAAAATATATTCCGTTGCAGGCAGGGTAATTAAAGAAATCATCGTTCCTGCAAGTATTGGTTTCAATCAGATATCCTGGGATGGTCGCGATGCTGATGGTGACTATATTGCTAACGGTGTTTATATGTACCGTGTTGTCTTTAAAGGTACAACAGATGTGATTTCTGATATTAAAAAACTGGCTGTGCTGAAATAAATAATTTTAGTATTTAAAGCGGACACATTTTCTTTATGTCCGCTTTTTTTATGTCGTAAAGTAACACACCTCTTTCTTATTAAAACTCATTATTCACATTAATCCTTAATTATTCCTGTAATATTCTTATTCCATTCTTGTATATCTCACCATACACATCCCACATGCGTTTCAGATGCAATCTAAATACAATCCATACGTATTAAAATTGGTATTAAGTTGTTGCTTTATTCATAAAATACCGCTAATTTTGTGTTATATGGCATTTGTAAACAAAAATCTTTTTGATCTTAGCGGTAAACTCGGAAATGTGATTTTCCGGAATCGTAATGGTAAACTTGTTGCTTATGCCGCACCAAAACATCATCGCATCAGCAAGTCTGAAAATTCTATAGATAACAGGAAGAGGTTTGGTATCAATGTTCAGCTTTCAAAGAATATTTGCTTATTAAAACCTTTGCATAGTGTATGGAAAAATTCAAAGTTGAATGGCAGCAATTCCTATACAAAAATTCTGAAGTTTAATTATAAATCTTCCGAACCTGGTTTCCTGACCCTCGGTAACGCTCTCACCCCAATATCTATAGCTCTTGTGGTAAACTCCGTAACAATTGAAAACGGAAATCTTTTTATAAATTTTCAGATTCCGGATATTGAAAACAATAATAAACTCAGTCCTTTCTATATAAATATAATAATTTTTCTACACGACGCCTTGAAAGGACACAAAGATAAAGGTAATCAGTTTATCACATTCAATGTTCCTGTTCTTCAAAAAGAAGAATCGGGTATCTATAATTTTCAGTACAAATTCGACAAATCTACTTATGGGAGCATAAAATATTACTCAAAATGTATTGTGTATTTTGCTTTGGTAAAAACTATTGACTACGAAAATAATCCTGTTTGGAGCACATCTTACGCTTCTGAAGTCTCATTAGCCTAAATATCCTCCAATAATTTAGGCCTGATTGTAAATTTAACTTGACATTATACTTTGTTTTCTGCATTTTTGTATTAACTAACTAATTGGTTAATGTATATGGTTAAACTATATGGACGAAATATTAGACATTAAAAAGGAAATACAGCCGGAACACAATCATCATTCCACCGAAAAGGATATTCTTGAGGCAGCTAAACGAGTCTTTCAGATTAAAGGTATGTATGGTGCACGTATGCAGGAAATCGCAGACGAAGCTGGCATCAATAAAGCCATGCTCCATTATTACTTCCGCTCGAAAGATAAACTTTTTGATGCAGTTTTTCAGGATGCTGCAAAGAATTTCTTTTCAAAAATCAGAGAACTTCTGAATGTTGATAAACCTCTTCTTGAGAAAATTGAATACTTTGTTGAGAACTATGTTGAACTGCTCTTGCAAAACTCTTTTATTCCCGCTTTTATTATTACCGAAGTTCATCAGAATCCCGACAGGATTAAAAATATTTTTCTTGAAAGCGGTGTCAATACGGAAATGCTTTTTATTAACGATATTAAAACTGCTATTTCTCTCGGCATTATTCATCCCGTTGACCCGAAACAGCTAATCATTAATATTATTGGATTATGTGTGTTTCCCGTTGCGGCAAAACCAATTATAAAAACTATGCTGAATTTAAACGATGAAGAATATCTGAAGTTCATTGAAGTCAGAAAGAAAGAAGTTTCTAAATTTATTATAAATGCAATTAAAGTTCATTAATATGATGTACAAAAAATTATTACCGCTGATTGTTTTACTGTTTTTAAATATTTCTGCAGTGCGTTCTCAGGAAAACACTTTTACATTAAAGGACTGCTATAAAACAGCATATGAAAATTATCCGAATGCAAAACAGAAGTCATACTATAAATCAATCAACAATTTGAGGCTTGATAATATTGGTGTTAATTATCTCCCTCAGATTTCTTTCAAGGGGCAGGTTTCTTATCAGTCTGAAGTTACACAACTGGAAATCAATAACCCGATGTTTCAGGCCCCTGTACTGAGCAAAGACCAGTATAAAGTTAGTATGGATGTACGTCAGCTTTTATTCGATGGGGGTAATACAACCTCTCTAAAAACAACAGAATCAAAACAGGTAGCTGTTGATGAACAAAAAGTCGAGGTTGATCTGTTCACTCTAAGGCAAAAGATAAATGATTTATATTTTTCTGTACTGCTTTTTCAGGAAAAAAAGAAAGTAAACGAACTGCTCGTCAGTGACCTGAAATCAAGAATTGCCGAAACTGAGTCAAGGATTAAGAACGAAACTATGACTGTTAATAACCTCTACATTCTGCAGGCTCAGATGCTCCAGACTGAACAGGAGATTCAGAATATAGAAAACGATAAACTTGGTTCACTTAAAATGCTGAGTGAACTTATTGGCGCTAAAATATCTGAATCATCAGTATTGTCAAAACCTGAATTACATCAAATAACATACGACAACGATTTTTCTGCAAGACCGGAATACAAACTCTTTGATTTTCAAAAAGAACAACTGAATTCCTATACAGATATTGTGGATGCACGTGTCCTGCCTAAAATATCGGCATTCGGACAGGCCGGTTTCGGCAGACCCGGACTGAATATGCTCGATAATTCATTCAAACCGTTCTATATGGTCGGACTTAACTTCACCTGGAACCCTGTAAACTGGAATTTGGATAATAACGAAAAACAGATTTATCAGATTAATCAGAAGATTGTCGACTCCCAGAAAGAAACGTTCGATAAAAACCTTAAAGTAGTTCTTGAAAAATATAAATCTGATATTGAAAAGTATGAAGACCTTATTAAAAAAGACGAAGAACTAATCTTATTAAGAGAAAAAATTGTTGCTACCACTTATTCACAGTTACAAAACGGCACAATCACCTCTACTGTATATTTAACTGAACTTAACAATAAAACTCAGTCACAACTTATGCTTGAAACTCATAAGGTTCAGCTGCTTCAGGCAAAAATTAATTACTTAACAACAAAAGGAAATTATTAATATGAAAAATATACTAATCATAATATCATTATCGGTTATCATTTTCTCGGGCTGCTCGAACGATAAACAAAAATCCGACGCATACGGAAACTTCGAAGCTACAGAAACAATAGTATCATCCGAATCCAGTGGAAAACTCTATGAGCTAAATGTTGAAGAAGGACAGGTTATCGAAGCAAATAAAGTTGTGGGTTATATTGATACTGCACAACTGTACCTTAAAAAACTTCAGCTTGCTCAGCAAAAGAACACTACGCGTACAAAGTTCAAAAATGTTTCTTCGCAGATATCAGTTCTTCAGGAACAAAAGCGTGTGGCTATCCGCGAAAGAGACAGAGTTGAAAGGCTTCTTAAAGATAATGCTGCAACAGGTAAACAGCTTGACGATTTAAACGGCAATATAGATGTTATCAATAAACAAATCAGCTCCATAGATATTCAGAATTTCACTACTAACGAAGAACTGAAAGGGTACGATGTTCAGATTCAGCAGGTCGTTGACCAGCTCCAGAAAAGTAATATCACTAATCCCGTAAAAGGTACTGTCATAATTAAGTTTGCCGAACAGGGCGAAATTGTTAGCTTCGGAAAACCACTGTATAAGATTGCAGATATCAGCGTAATGGAACTTCGCGTCTATGTCAGCGGTGCTCAGTTGCCTGAAATAAAACTCGGTCAGAAAGTGAAAGTTCTTATCGATGACGGTAAATCAAATTATAAAACTCTCGAAGGTGAAATCAGCTGGATATCTTCAAAAGCAGAATTCACCCCTAAGATTATTCAGACAAAAGAAGAACGCGTTAACCTTGTCTATGCTGTTAAAGTAAGGGTTAGCAACGATGGTTCTCTGAAAATCGGAATGCCCGGCGAAATAATGTTTAAGTAATGAATTCCGTAATTATTGAAAATATTTCCAAGTCGTACGGCGATGTTATTGCCATCGATAATGTATCCTTAACTATTGAAAAAGGTGAAATCTTTGGATTTATCGGACCCGACGGTGCAGGCAAAACTTCATTGTTTCGTATGCTCACTACTCTGTTGATTCCTGATAAAGGCAAGGCATCAGTAGAAGGTTTCGACATCGTTAAGGACTATAAGAAAATCCGTTCGGCAGTTGGATATATGCCTGGCAGGTTCTCTCTCTACCAGGATTTAACCGTAGAAGAAAACCTTCATTTCTTTGCAGCTGTTTTTGGTACAACCATTCAGGAGAATTATAATCTGATTAAAGATATATACGTTATGCTTGAACCGTTTAAAAACAGAAAAGCAGGTAAGCTGTCAGGCGGTATGAAGCAGAAACTCGCTCTCTGCTGTGCTCTTATACATAAACCTAAAATCCTTTTCCTCGATGAACCAACTACTGGCGTTGACCCTGTTTCCCGAAACGAGTTCTGGGATATGCTTGGCAACCTTCGTAAAGAGGGGATTACCATCGTCGTCTCAACTCCGTATATGGACGAAGCGAACAAGTGTGACAGGATTGCTCTTATGCAAAAAGGCAAAATAATGGAAACAGATTATCTTAAGAATATTATCTCTCGCTTTCCGCGTAAACTTTTTGCCGTGAAATCAGACGGTATGTTTGTTCTTCTGAACGAACTCAGGGAATATCAGTTCTCAAACTCTGTTTTCTCTTTCGGCGATTCACTCCACTACAGCGATTCACGCGGGAATGTTACGAAAGATGATATACTTGTATACTTAAAGAGAAAGGACCACGAAAATATATCTATCGAAGAGATTGAACCAAACATTGAAGATTGCTTTATGGACTTAATGAGTAAATGATATGACGAATAATTATATAATAGAAGCAGAGAACCTCACTAAAAAATTCGGGCATTTTACCGCCGTAGATTCGATTTCCTTTTCCGTTATGCCCGGCGAGATTTTCGGATTCCTCGGTGCTAACGGTGCAGGAAAGACCACTGCAATGAGAATGCTTTGCGGACTTTCCATTCCATCGTCCGGAAAAGCAACAGTGGCGGGCTTCGACGTGTTTAAACAAACTGAACAAATCAAAAAGAATATCGGTTATATGAGCCAGAAATTTTCCCTCTACGACGATTTAACAGTTACCGAAAACATTAATTTCTACGGAGGAATCTACGGTCTTTCAAAATCTAAGTTAAAAGAGAAAACCGAATATCTCATAGACCTTCTTAAAATATCCGATGCACGAAACAAACTTCTTGTTTCCCTCCCGCTCGGTTGGAAACAAAAACTCGCATTCTCTGTGGCAATAATTCACGAGCCGAAAATTGTATTTCTCGATGAACCTACAGGAGGCGTTGACCCGATTACCAGACGCCAGTTCTGGGATATGATTTATGAAGCATCGCATAACGGCGTTACCGTATTCGTTACTACTCACTATATGGATGAAGCCGAATACTGCAACAGAGTTTCTATGATGGTCGATGGTCGTATCGCATCACTCGACACTCCTGATAATTTAAAGAAAGAATATAACGCTGATAATATGCACGAAGTATTCGTAAAGATTGCGAGGGGAAAATGAAAAGATTCTTCGCATTCGTCGTTAAAGAGTTTAAACATATATTAAGGGATTACCGCACATTGCTGATTTTATTCGGTATGCCCATCGCACAAATCCTTCTCTTCGGTTTTGCTATCACAAATGAAATCAAGGATGCCAAGATTGCAATTCTCGATTTCTCAAAAGATAATGTCACTCAGGAAATCAGTAATAAAATTCTTTCGTCAGGATATTTCCTGCTTTATAAGAACCTTAATTCAATTAAAGATATCGAACCCGCTTTCAAAGAGGGGATTATAAAGGAAGTAATAATCTTCGAACAGGATTTCAGTAAGAACCTTAATAAATCAAACCTCGCTAACATACAGATTATCGCCGATGCTTCCGACCCTAATCTCGCAAATATGCTAATCGGGTATACTTCATCCATCATTCAGGACTATCAGAAAGACTTGTCTTCAGAAAAATCGTTGCCGCCAATGATTAACACCGACATAAAAATGCTGTACAACCCAAACCTGAAAAGTGTGTTTATGTTCGTACCGGGGCTTATGGCTGTTATACTTCTTCTTGTTTCGGCAATGATGACGTCAATTTCCATCGCAAAGGAAAAGGAACTTGGCACTATGGAAATTCTTCTTGTATCTCCGCTTAACCCTTTACAGATAATTGTCGGTAAAGTAATTCCGTATTTCTTTATTTCTTTGATTAACTATGTTATAGTAATAGTCCTGGCAAAGTTTGTTTTTCTCGTGCCGATTAATGGCAGTTTTGTTCTGCTTGTTCTCGAAAGCATATTGTTTCTAATAACTTCGTTGTCACTCGGGATTCTTATTTCAACTATCAGCAACAATCAGCAGACAGCACTTATGATTTCTCTTTCTGCCCTGATGCTGCCAACAATCATACTGTCAGGTTATATCTTCCCGATTGAAAATATGCCGTTGCCATTGCAGATAATAAGCAATATCCTTCCTGCAAAATGGTTCATAATTATAGTAAGAGGAATAATGCTAAAAGGAGTTTCGTTCTCTTACATCGTCGTTGAAACATTCGTACTAGCTGGTATGACGTTGTTATTCATTTTATTAAGTGTTAAGAAATTTAAAATACGGTTAGAGTAAATGAGGAATATATTAATAATATTAAGAAAAGAATTTAAACAGATATTCAGGAACAAGGCAATGATTCCTTTAATATTCATTCTGCCTGTTATTCAGTTGCTGATTCTTTCCAATGCCGCTACTTATGAAATAAAGAACATTAAGTTCAACGTCGTAGATTATGACCAGTCACACTTCTCACGCGAACTGATTTCAAAGTTCACTGCTTCAAACTACTTTGTTTTAAACGATGTATCTTTTTCTGTCGTAAATTCTGAAGAGAGTTTTAAGAAAAATCAGTCGAAACTTATCATTCATATACCAAAAGACTTCGAAAAAAATTTCAGGTCTGCGGGACTGGCGGAAGTACAGCTTGTTATAAATGCCGAAGACGGCTCTGCAGCAGGAATTGTAAACAACTATGCTAACAATATTATTCGTCAGTTCAACATCGATATGGGTATCGAGTCATCCGCTAAATTCGACTTTGTTCCTGTAATAAATATTGATTACTCAAACTGGTACAATCCCGAACTTAATTATAAAACGTATATGTTACCGGGAATACTTGTTGTGCTTGTAACGATGATTGGCGTGTTTCTTTCGGGGATGAATGTAGTGAAGGAAAAAGAAATAGGAACTATAGACCAGTTGAATGTTACCCCGATTAAAAAATATCAGTTCATCACAGGCAAACTTATGCCGTTTTGGTTCATCGGAATCGGCGAACTAGCGTTTGGCTTACTTCTCGGTATAATTATTTTTAAAATACCATTGCTCGGCAATCCGTTTATTATTTTTATTCTTGCCTCAGTCTATATGTTTGTCATTCTTGGCATGGGACTTTTAATCTCTACACTGACCGACACTCAGCAACAGGCAATGTTTATCGCATGGTTTATTCTTGTGCTTTTCACTTTGATGGGCGGTGTTTTCACTCCGATAGAAAGCATGCCCGACTGGGCCCAGCGCGTAGCGTACTTCAATCCCATTGCACAGTTCAACCTTGCTATGCGAATGATAATGCTGAAAGGCTCAGGATTTAAAGATGTACTTCCGACACTGTACTTCTTTATAGCCTATGCATCGGTTATGATGTCACTTGCAGTATGGAGATATAAGAAAACTGAATAGATGTTTTATTTGTTACAATAAATATATATTAATTGCTATTAACAATAAACTAAATATAACTCATTATGAACTACGGTTATTCAAAAACAACTGATTTATCATACGAAGCAGCCATAGAAAAGGCTACTAACGTACTTAAAGAAAACGGCTTCGGTGTTCTTACTACAATCGACGTTAAAGAAACACTGAAGATAAAACTCGACGTGGATTTTGACAGATACATCATACTCGGTGCCTGTAATCCTCCTTTTGCCTACGAAGCTCTTCAGGCAGAAGAAAGTATCGGACTGCTTATGCCGTGCAATGTTGTGATTCATGAAAAAGCAGGAAAGGTGAACATCTCTATCTTTAACCCTTTGCTTATTTCGCAGGTCTCGGATAATCCAAAGCTGAAAGAGTTGTCGGTTAAATTAAACGATAAGATTCAGGCTGTATTATCTAACTTATAATTTAATTTCTTAAACATTAAATTGTATTTAATAATATTAAGTAAATTTAATGGATAGAAAAAAGATTGTTGTTCTTACAGGTGCAGGAGTAAGCGCAGAGAGCGGATTGTCCACTTTTCGTGATGCAGGCGGTCTGTGGGAGGGTCATGATGTTCAAGAAGTAGCCTCACCTCAGGGTTTCGCAATAAACCCCGAACTTGTATTGCGGTTTTATAACCAGAGACGCAGGCAGCTTGAACACGTAAAACCGAACGAAGCCCACTTTGCAATCGCATCACTCGAAAAGAAATATGATGTTACTATAGTTACTCAAAACGTAGATAATCTTCACGAACGTGCCGGCTCATTTGATATTATACATCTGCACGGTGAACTTACACAGGCAAAAAGTGTCCTTCCTCCTTATAATGTTTACGAAATTGGATATAAGGATATCGAACTTGGTGATGCCTGTGAAAAAGGCGGTCAACTCAGACCTAATATTGTATGGTTTGGTGAATCTGTTCCTCTTATGACCGAAGCAGCAACAGTTGCGGCCTCTGCGGATATTTTTATCGTCGTCGGGACTTCTCTCGTGGTCTATCCGGCAGCAAGTTTAATAGATTATGTTTCTGCTCGAACCCGTAAGTATATAATTGACCCTAATAAACCCGCCGTAAAAGATTTCCATAAAAATATTGAGTTCATCACAGAAAAAGCCACAAAGGGTATGGTCACTCTTGCCCAAAAACTCTTAAATGAAATTAAGTAATGTCTGAAAAACTTAATATTCTCGTAGCTGGCACAGGTGCAATCGGCGGATACTTTGGTTCTTTTCTTGCTCTTAATCCTAACCTCAATGTTTGCTTTCTCTCACGTGGCAAAGCTCTTGCACACTTCAAAAGACACCCTCTCCGTATTCAAAGTTCTCTTCATAAAGATTTTAAAGTTAAAATAATTGTATTCGATAAAGTAACATCGTTCAAAAAGAAGTTCGATTATGTTCTGGTCTGTACTAAATCTAAAGATACTGAAAACCTTATCCCTGAAATTCAAAAAGTTATTACACGGAATACTCAGGTTGTTACACTTCAAAACGGTCTGTACAATTATAGAATACTTAAAAAGCATTTCGGCAAGTCTCACTGTCTGCAGGCAGTTTGCAAGATTGGTGCCGAAGTTGATAAGAAGTTTGTCGTACGGCATTCGTCACTCGGCTTCCTTGTTATCGGCGAAGAAAACGGTAAACCGTCAAAGCGAATAAGTCTTCTTCACGATTTACTATCATCTTCAGGTATAAAGACCAAAGTGTCAGATGATTTCCAGAATGAAGTATGGATAAAGTTCGCCTGGAATTCTATCTTTAACACTCTCACAGGGATATTTCCTGTTACAGTCAATAAGCTTTTTGAAAACCAAGAAACCGCCAGACTTGTTGAACAGTTTTATTCCGAATTTAAAAAGATTGCAAAGGCAAACGGTGTAAGATTCGGTGCCGTGGCATATAAAAAGGTTATAACAGACTCGATAAATCTCGGTGCTTTTAAATCATCCGCATATCAGGACAGACTCAAGCACAAAGAACTTGAAACTCCGTATTTCACGTCAGAACTTATTCGCATGGCTAAATCTAAAAAAATTGATATCCCTGTAATAACTTATCTGCATTATCTTTCCAAAGCCGTATCATTGCTTTCAGTATAATCCTTCATCTGCTCAATCTTAATTACAAATACACTTTTTCTTAAAACCCCGAAGGGGATTAATATAAATAACCCCCGGCGAAGCCGGGGGACTAATACTAAACAATACAACCCCGAAGGGGTTGAACCGATTTAAGTAATTAGTAAAGTCATTAATAAACTTATACCCTCACAGAATTATGAATTTTATCTTGTATAAAATAAGATTAAATTATTTCAATTATTAATTACACAATGAGCGATAACAAGATTACCTGTCCAAGTTGCGGACATAAATTTGAGATTGAATCAGCTATATATAACCAGGCAGAAGAAAAACTGAAGAAGGAATATGATAAAAAGATTGCCGAGCAGGCATCCTCCTTTAATCAGCTTAAACTTGAACTCGAAAAGGATAAAGATGACTTTGAAAAGAAAAAGCAGAAAGAAAATCAATTATTTAAAGAGAGATTAGATAAAGCACTCGAAGATGAAAAGAATGCATTAAACAGAGAGAACGAAAAGAGAATTAAGGAAACAAAAGAGTCCTATGAAAAATTAATGAACGAGCAAAAAGTTCATCAGGAAACTATGATGAAAGAACAATATGAGTTTAAACTTAAAATGCTCGAAGAGGAAAACGAGAGTAAGAAGAAAGAAAATCAGGAACTGAAGGAGAAAGAACTGCAATTGCTTAAAAGGGAGAGCGAACTCAAGAATAAAGAAAATGATTTAAGGATTGAATCAGAAAAGAAACTGCTCGAAGAACGTTCAAGAATTGAGGAAGAAGTCTCTAAAAGGGAAAAAGATAAAGTCGAACTTAAACTACGTGAATACCAGAAGCAAATCGATGACAGTAATAAACTTGTTGACGAACTGAAGCGCAAAGCCGAACAGGGCTCTATGCAGATGCAGGGAGAAGTGATGGAACTTGCACTCGAAGAACTGCTTAGAAGAGAATATCCTTTCGATATTATATCTGAAGTTGCAAAAGGTGTTCGCGGTGCTGATGTTGCTCAGACAGTGATGAACGAGTTTAACAAGCAATGCGGCATTATCCTTTATGAAAGCAAACGCACTAAGTCATTCTCCGAAGGATGGATTGATAAACTCAAAGATGATATGAAAGAGAAAGGTGCTAACATTGGAATTTTAGTAACCGACGTTATGCCTTCCGATATGAAGAAGTTCGGAAAGCGTAACGGTGTCTGGGTATGCTCTCTTAATGAAGTCTCAGGTTTGTGTTTTGTTCTTCGCGAAATGCTCATTAGAGAGCATAACGTTCTGATCGCACAGGATAACAAAGGTGATAAAATGAATTTGCTCTATAATTATCTGATCAGTGAAGAGTTTAAAAACAGTGTTGAAAATATAGTTGAAGGATTCACTAACATTAAAACAGAAATCGAATCTGAAAAGCGTGCAATGGCGCGTATCTGGAAAGAACGGAAAAAGCAACTCGAGAAAGTTATTACTAATACTATTGATATGTACGGTTCAATCAAAGGTATTGGCGGTGCATCTATTCAATCGGTGAAGTCTCTCGAACTGCCGATGTCAGGCGAAGAAGAGTAAAAGTCAGTTCATTAATTTATTGATTTGAAATTAAAAGAGTAATATTATATATTTTAGTAATAATAATTATATGGAATACATTCAAATACCTAAGTCAGAATACCTGAAATTAAAGGAAGAAGTCGAATTTCTTAAAGACAAAGAATTAATCTCAAAGTTTAAGAAATACCTGGATTTGTTATTCATGGAGAAGTATGCACTATACATGGGTGATAATACTGATGACTTGCAGGCATATTGTGTTAATGAGTCCTTTGATAAAAGTAAATCTGTATGGGATGAAGTATAGTCAACGAGAAATTGTATTGGTTCCTTTTCCGTTTTCGGATTTATCCACTACAAAGAAAAGGCCTGTTTTGATAATATCAAATGACGATTATAATTCTAAACATGACGATGTTGTCGTTTGTGTTATTACTTCTAATAAATTCAAAGACGATTTCTCAGTAGTAATTAAAGATGATAATCTTGAATATGGATTTCTGCCCGAAGAATCAACAATTAAATACCATAAATTATTTACTATAAACAAATCTAAGATTGTCAAAAAATTTAGCATTGTGAACAAAGAACTCTTTGAAACTATTTCAAAGAATTTATGTGCTTTGTTCAAACACACATAATCTGGATCCTATATATTCTTCAAAACTCCTGCCGATAGTAATACTAGTATAATTACTCCAAGTACTATTCTGTATATTATAAATATTAGATTGCTTCTTGTCTTCAGAAAGTTAATCAGAAAAGCTATCGAAAAATATCCTACTATACCCGATACCAGAGTTGAAAGCACTAATCCTATCACGTTCTCGTTCAGCAGTTCCGATCTTTCACTATATAATTCATAGACTCCGCTCAATGCAACCGCAGGTATGCTCAACAGGAAAGAATATCTCGCCGCCGTTTCTCTCTTAAGTCCGCTGAAAAGCCCTGCCGTTATTGTAACTCCGCTCCTTGAGCTTCCTGGTATCAACGCAACTGCCTGTGCGAATCCTATTATTATACCGTCCCAGACAGTAATATCTTTCAATTCCTTTTTCTTAGATGCCATCTTTTCTGCAATGAAAAGTAATATAGCTAATCCGATTAATGAACCTGCAACAACATAAAGTCCTCGGAAATCACCTTCTATGTATTTCTTTAATGTTAATCCAAATATTGAAATAGGTATTGTACCGACAATTATAAGCATCGATAGTCTTGCGAATGGGTCTGTTATGAAATCTCTTGTCTTTAGTGCCCCGAAGAATCCTTTAATCAATTCCCCAATGTCATTCCTGAAATATACCAGTGTTGCAATCAGCGTACCTATCTGTATTACCGCTGTGTATGCTGCTCCCGGGTCATCCCAGTGCAAAAGCGCAGGCAGTATTCTGATGTGTGCTGTACTGCTGATAGGGATGAATTCTGTCAGCCCCTGTATTATTCCGTATATTATACCTTCTATTATTTTCTGCATTTCTAAAATATATAAAATTCAATTCCCAGTCTTAAGCCTATCATAAAACTGCTGAGGTTTACGTTCTCTCCCGCAGCGTTCTTTAATTCTTTCCCGTCTTTCCCTTTAAGGTTTCCTGCAAACACATTACCAATATATCCGTTTATGTATCCTGCAAGGCTCTTTCCCATCTGAATAGAGAAAGATGTTTCTGCCTTTGCCAGTACTCCCGTTGAAGTAAAAGTTCCGCTGTTAGTTATGTAGGAAACTGATTCAAGGCTTGAAAACACCGGGCCTGCACCTGCTCCGAATTTCAGAAAGTGGTAGTCTCCAGGCATTACGTAGTTTAAAGTAAGGACAATCTGATGATTGTTATAATCAAAAGTGTTGTTCTGATACATTGCAACTTTATTGCTCTTTATTAAGTATGAGTAGTCAAGTTTTACTGCAATATTTTTCGATACCTGTCTTTCAACGTTTCCGAAAAACTCAAATGCTGTCCTGAAATCTTTAAGCTTCTGACTTTCGCTCAGTGTATTGTAATTTGGAAGTTCGTATCCTATAAATGTATTTAAGGATTTGTTGTTACTGTAAGCAGCACCCATTCCAAACGCAAATGAAGTGTACTTCCTGTTCTTTCCCTGCTCACCAAACGACCTCGGAGCTTTTTCCTGCGCAAATAAATTGCCGCAGGTTATAAAAGAAAGCAGCAATGTCAGCATCGTTATGCTTTTCATTGCCGCTATAATACTTTGTTTTGTCATTCTTGGTTTATTAATTACTATACGTCTATTTTTGCGTATTTGGCATTGTCTTCTATAAACTTTCTTCTCGGCTCAACTTCTTCACCCATAAGTATTCTGAAAAGTTTATCCGCTGCCAGTGCATTCTCATTCGTTACAAGCAATATCGTTCTTGTCTCAGGGTTCATAGTTGTTGCCCAGAGCTGCTCGGGATTCATTTCTCCAAGACCTTTAAACCTTGATATGTGAACCTTTGAACCGCCCTCTGTTCCTCCTGATTCTTCGCCGCCTTCATTTACTACTGCTTTTTTGTCTACTTTAAAGTTTTTTAATATTTCATCTCTTTCATCATCGTTGTAAGCATAAATCTCAGACTTGCCCTTCTTTATCTTGTATAAAGGAGGCTGTGCAATAAATAATTTTCCTGTATCGATTATAGGTTTCATGTGTCTGAAGAAAAATGTAAGTAATAATGTTCTGATGTGTGAGCCGTCGACGTCGGCGTCGCACATGATGATAATCTTATCGTACCTGATTTTATTTTCGTTGAATTCTTCTGAGTCTCCGATACCCGCACCAATCGCAGTTATCATCGTACGTATTTCTTCGTTTTCGTATATCTTATTCTTTCTTGCTTTTTCTACGTTAAGTATCTTTCCCTTTAAAGGTAGTATTGCCTGGAACCTTCTGTCTCTTCCCTGCTTTGCAGATCCACCCGCAGAATCTCCCTCAACAAGGTATAGTTCGCAGAGAGCAGGATCTGTAAGTGAACAGTCTGCAAGCTTTCCGGGAAGTCCTGATATTTCAAGAGCATTCTTTCTTCTTGCGAGATCTCTTGCGTGTCTTGCAGCTTCTCTTACTTCTGCTGCTCTTACGCATTTCTCAAGTATCTTCTTGGCAACTGACGGATTCTCTTCAAGGTATTCGCCCAATTGCTCACCCGTTATCGACTGAACAATACCCTTCACTTCACTGTTACCGAGCTTGGTCTTTGTCTGCCCTTCAAATTGCGGCTCAGGAACTTTTGCACTCAGTACGCAGGTTAAACCTTCTCTGAAGTCATCACCCGTTAATGTTAATTTGTCGCTTTTGATTATGTTATTCTTCAGTCCGTAGTTGTTCAGTGTTCTTGTTAATGCAGACTTAAACCCTTCAAGGTGTGTACCGCCTTCTATAGTGTTGATGTTATTCACAAACGTAAGTATGTCGTCAGTGTATGAATCATTGTACTGGAATGCAATCTCCACCTGTACGTTTTCTCTCTCACCCGTTATATAGATTGGTTTATTTGTCATGGTTTTTTCGCCTTCGTCAAGATACTTTACGAAGTCAACTAAACCGCCTTTAAATTTAAACTCTACAGATTTATCTGTTCTTTCATCTTTAATGTTTATCTGCAGGTCTTTGTTCAGGTATGCAAGTTCACGTAATCTGTCTTCTATAGTCTCATACTTGATAAGAGTGTTCTTGAATATATCCTTGTCTGGCATAAACGTAACGCGTGTACCCGTCTTCTGTTTCACTTTGCCGACTTCTTTAACTGGTTTTTCAGGTACACCTCTTTTGTATTTCTGATAAAATATTTTTCCGTCCCTGTATACTTCCACTTCAAGGTATTCGCTCAGTGCGTTCACTACCGAAACACCAACTCCGTGAAGACCGCCCGAGACTTTATAAGTATCACGGTTGAATTTACCGCCTGCGTTTAGCTGCGTCATTACCACTTCAAGCGTTGATATCTTTTCAGTCGGATGCGGACCTGTCGGAATACCTCTTCCGTTATCTTCTACTGTTATAGAACCATCCTTGTTTATCGAGAGTGTAATCTTGTCACAATATCCTGCGAGTGCTTCGTCAATGGCATTGTCCACTACCTCATACGCGAGATGGTGTAAGCCTCTTGATGACACGTCGCCAATGTACATAGCAGGTCTTTTTCTGACGTGCTCCATTCCTTTGAGCACCTGTATATCTTTTTCAGTGTAAGATTGTTGATCGTTATTATTTTTAGCCATAAGTTTATTAACTTTTATACAAAAACTATATCTTTAATTAATTTCTTGTTTTTAACCGTTTGTAAATGTTCGTTCAGTTTCTTTATTATGTCCTCTTTGTGGTTATTCAGTTCAAACCGCCATACTGAATTTTCCACGTTAACCATAAGTTTATGGTTTTTAATGCCAATAGGCACTGCAAATCGTGATATAGATTCTCCTACGCATTCTTTCCATACTTCTATGATTTTTATCTCATTCAGTTTGTCATTTATCCCGAACGCATCGACGATGTTGTTTATCTCATCCTCAAGGCATGACATCTTGTTCGTTCTCTTTTTGAAATTATACCTGCTAATCAACTACTTTGCCGTTTTCTATTTTAAAATAGTTTATACTTTCATCATCATAAAAATCTTTCAGTTCTTTCGAATATCCCGTTCCCGTCGTCGTTAAAAATATCTGTCCGTAATTCTTTAAATGCGAAATGATCTTCGACACTCTTTCCGAATCCAGTTCCGAAAGCAAGTCATCTAAAAGCAGCAGAGGTGCATTTTCAAGATTGTCTTTCAGGAAATGGTACTCCGCAAGTTTCAACGCTATCACAAATGTCTTGTGTTCGCCCTGTGACGCAAAGTTCTTCAGCTCAAATGTCTTGTTCGTATTTTTCGTCAGCCTGAATATGTAATCATCTTTATGCGGACCCACAACACTCACGCCCCTTGCCATTTCTTCTGCCTGTTTTCTTTCTATCACTTCCTTCATCGCCTTTTGTACTTCCTCTATGTCTGTTATCACTTCCTCGTTCTGTATGTACTTGTCCGTATCAAAAAAATCACAGTAGTACTTAATGTTTGGAACATCATCCTTCTGCGTAAGGAATGAATAACTTTCCGTGAAGTATCCCTTAAACTTATTCAGCAGTTCAAACCTGCGCATCAGTATTGCCGAAGCATATTCCACCATCTTCTCGTTTACTGAATTCAGCAGATTCCTGAATTCCTTCCCCGGCATTGCATTCCCGTTCAGCTGGTTCTTCAGCAGTGCATTTTTCTGTTTCAGAATCCTTACGTAATTTCTCAGGAAATCCAGATAAACCCTGCTCGTCTGTGCCAGTAAAATATCGAAAAACTTTCTTCTCTCCGACGGATTGCCATACGTAATCTCCAGACTGTGAGGCGAAAGAAACACTACTGGGAATCTTCCGAATATATCGTTCGACCAGCGCGTCACCTTTTCCTTGTTCAGATGAAAAGTTTTCTTCTTCAGTATCGAATCGTAGTTCAGATGAACATTGTATTCCGTGCCAACCTCATTCTCATAAACTCCGTCTACATCAAACGCCGAAGTATCAAATTTTACGCAGTCGGATTCAGAAGAATTTAAGAAACTCTTTCCAAAGGAAATAAATGAAATCGCTTCAAGGATGTTTGTTTTTCCCTCTCCGTTGTTACCGTACAGGTAATTAAAACTCTTGTTGAAATTAATTTGCTGTTCGTCGTAATTACGGAAATTGAATAAATGTATTCTGTTTAACAGCAATGCTTTTCTTCTATCCGACCCTTACAGGCATTATTAATTCCATAAAATCTTCTTCATTCATAGAAGCTACAGGAAGTAATATCGATGCCTTCGCAGGCGCACTGAACGTGAATATCACTTCGTCTGTCTCTATCTGTGAAAGACATTCCACTAAATATGAAACGTTGAACGCTATCGAGAATGCATCCGAAATCTCATCACCCGAATTGGTTTTGAAATCACAGTTTATAGTCTCTTCGCCTTCGCCGCCTATTTCAGGATTGTCTGACTTTATCGTCAGTTCACCGCCTACAACTTCAAACTTTACCTTCATAGTTACTTTGTCGGTAAAAATAGAAGCACGTCTGAGTGCACTGAGTAAATCATACCTGTTTACTAAAAGCTTTTTGTCATTATCTTTTGGAATTACAGATTCGTAATTCGGGAAAGTGTCATCTATTAATTTTGAGTATACATTGAAGTTGTCTATCGTGAACTTAATCATCATATTGTCAAACTCCATCACCAGCGATGAATCGGTTACTATCTTCGGAATCAAATCAACTGTCTTTATCGGTAATATAAAATTCTCGTCCTTTGAATTTGTGTGTGAAAACTCGCTCGATATAATTTTGCTTAGTCTGAATCCGTCCGTTGCAACAAACCTTAATTCATTCTTCCTTAAATCAATAAACACACCTGCCATATTTCTTCTTATCTCATCATTCTTCACCGAGTGTTTCACCTTCTGTATAAACCTCTTAAACCTGTTACCTGAAATTTCAATTCTTGATAAATCAGATTTGTCCTCAGGAAGCGGATAGTCGTCTATAGGCTCTCCAAAGAACTGATACTTACCATTTTTTGAGTTCACTGTAATTTTATTTTTATCGTTCGATTCAAACTTAATCTTCAGCTTTTCTGTCGTTTTCTTAAATGTATCGACTGCAAGCTTTCCGAGTGCCATTACAGCATTCTCAAGCTCGTCCAGTGCAGTCTTTAAATCTTCTGCTGCTATCGTTCCTTTGTTTTCCTTGAAAAGTCTGAACTCTTCTTTTAAACCTTCAAAAGTTTCTTCTGGAATCGAACCTCTGTAAACCAGCGACTCTTTTGCGTTGTCGTATTTTATCGAATACAAATTCAGCTCAGGAACCAGTCCTTCAGCACTCAGTAAACCATAACTTTCCTTGCTGTACTTTGAAGTAACGCTTACAGATTCATTCTTTATAATCATTGCTTTCAACAGTTCCAGCAGCTTCCTTGCAGGTACTGCAACTCCGCCGTCTTCTGTTCCTTCCACGTTCAGGTCGGTAGTAATAAATGCCTCAAGGTCTGTCGAGACCATTCTCAGTTTATTACTGTCGAGCTTAAAATATATGTTTGATAATATCGGTAAAGTCGTATGCGACGAACCCGGTACAACGTAACTTAGTTTATTAACTGCGTTGAAAAACTTTTCAGCAGAAATCGAAAATTTCATATGAAATTATAGTTTAATTTAAGGTTTTAAGTAATGAAAATACCGAAAATAATCTGAATTTACAATTTATTACAAATTGGATTTTTTGTAAAAATCCCACTTAGTTTGTCTTAAATTCCCCTCCTCCGGAGGGGTGCACGTCCGCTTTAGCGGACGGACGGGGTGGGTAATATTTTCTGCAGGATATCGGATTATTAAATAGTTACTGCACCCTATAATCCACTAATCTGCTCCTGTAATGTTTCCCTTTGTAATCATACTCGGTTCCTATTAATCCGATTCCCGCCCTCCAGTACTCATGATAATTTGTCAAATCTCCCTGGTATTCAGGCACGGGAATTAAATCTATGCATCCCGAAAAGTTATTAAAAGTTGCGTGTAATGAAACACATTTGAATTTTGCATCATAAGGCCCTGTCGTTGTGTCGTTCACGGATATCGGATATTTAATGTATAATTTGGGTGAATATTCATAAGTTATATCATGAAATATCTGCATAAAATAGTATTGCCCGTCAATTTTGTTGTAAAAATATTGCAGAGTTGGAAAACAGTTATACTTTATTCCATAGGCAGGGTTGCCATTTAAATTCTCATAAGATACCACCCGCATTGTATCACAATAAAATATGCTGTGTATTACAGTTGAAGTATCTATGTCGTAAATCCAGTAATTTCCGATCGCCAATGGACGGATAACATCACCCCCGCCGCTTATCCCTGCAGGATTCTCTTTATTACATGATGAAATGAATAAACATACAACAATTCCAACCGTTAACAAACCAATTAGCTTTTTCATATATTATTATATTTTTTAACTCTGTTACCTTGTCACTTAATTAGCAGCATCCTCTTCGTAAACCCATCAAAGATTCCCCTCCTCTGGAGTAATGGCGCTAACATAAGAGTTCATATGTATTTCT
>JBMOHR010000004.1:0-42202 GCA_049317745.1 Ignavibacteria bacterium | reverse complement strand
ACGACCATTATCTTGTGGTAGCAGGTGAAGGTAATATCCCAAAGGAATTAGAAGGGAAGGAAAAGGTGATATATATCAATAAATATTTGTCGCCATCTGAATTAGTATATCTGGTAAAGAATTGTAAGTTTGTGATTGCTCCTTATACTGATTCAACTCATAGCGGCGTTATAATGACAGCATATAATTTTAATAAACCTGTTATTGCGTCAATGGTTGGAGGTATGTCTGAAGTAGTCTTAAACAATAAAACCGGCCTTCTCTTCACAAACGGTGATGTTGATGAACTTGCAGACCAATTGTATTATTTATGCCATGATTCAGCGAAGCTCAACGAATTATCGGAGAATGTTAAAGAGTTTTGCACTTTAGGGAAAATCAATTGGGATTCAAATGTAAACAAACAGCTTGAGGTATACCAGAAAGAAATCAATATTGAAGAAGACAAAATAGAAAAATCTCCTGACCAGTAAAATTAAAATACTTTATGCTACTGACGGATTGGGTAATGGCGGCAAGGAAAGACAATTGGTAGAAACTCTCAGGAATCTGGATCTGAATTTGTTTAGAATAGGTTTGATTACTTTTAATTCAAACCAGTATTATTCCAAGCTGGCGAAGCGAATATCAGAATATTTCTCAGTATTAACAAAAGATAAAAGTGTCTTAGAGCCATTTGTAACTGTATTTGAAGCATTTGAACGATTCAAGCCGGATATCGTACACTCTTATGACTTATTATCTTCAATGTATACTTATTTTCCTTCAAAGATGTATAATACAAAGATAATTAATGCTTCGATTCAGGATTCAGGTCTGGATAAAGGATGGCAATTTAAAGTGAAAAAGAGACTATTATCTGTTTCTAATATTAATATAAGTAATTCAATGAAGGGGTTTTCTTATTACAATACTTATGGAGAAGTATTGTATAATTTTATTGATAGCCAAAGGTTTAGTGATGAGAAAAATAATGTGGGATTTAATGTTGCTATGGTCGCTAATTTTTCTGAATATAAAGATTATCTTTCTTATTTCAGAGTTGTTAAGGAGTTAATTAAGTTTAACCTGATAGATAAAGCTTATGCAGTTGGCTCAGGTAAGTATCTGAGTAAATATCAAATGGAAATCGACGCTGATGAAAATCTAAAGGATAAGGTTATTTTTACGGGTAATACTGAAAACGTAGAGAGATTTCTTAGTAATGTATCAATTGGTTTTCTCTTTTCAACTGAGGAATATGGGGAAGGGATATCGAACTCTGTATTGGAGTACATGGCTTCCGGAGTTATTCCTGTAGTTTCTGATATCGGTGCATCATCAGAAATTATTGATAATGGGGTTGATGGATTTTTAGTAAACAAATATGATACTGTGGCTATAGTTGAAATAGTCTCAAAATTAAGAAAAGACGAACGAATTCGTGATCAGATAATTGAAAATGCTAAAAAGAAAATTTCAGATAGGTTTGATCTGAAAAGAAATATTAAGCAATTAGTGGATATTTATTCCAGAATTTGTAAAAATTGAAACACTTTTTAAATAAGATAAAGTTCGGACTTGGTTTTGATCCGAAAATAGAAAAGAGAAAAGATTACAGGCGTTATATTCCTGATGGGTATAAATCTGTATTGATATTATATGCTGACTTTGAACTGGCTTGGGCCTGGCGATTTTCAAAGGGAATTGACAAAATAATTGAATACAGTGAGATGCTCGGAAAGAAAGAAAGAGCAAACTTACCGGAAATATTGAGTGTTTGTGAATATTATAATATTCCCATTACCTGGGCAACTGTCGGACATTTATTCCTCAATAACTGCGAAAAGAAAGGTGCCACAGCACATTCAAATATCTTAAGACCTGATTACTTCGAAAATAAATTCTGGAAATATACTGAAGGAGATTGGTTTGATGCTGATCCATGTTCTGATGTTAAAAAGAATAACAAATGGTATTGTCCTGACTTAATTAATATGATATTAAGTCAAAAAGTTAAACATGAAATAGGTTGCCATACTTTTTCGCACCTAGATTGTACAGATGCTAATTGTTCTCCAGAAGTCTTTAATTCAGACATTAATGCCTGCAAAGACGCAGCAAAAGACTTTAATGTTAATTTAACTTCCTTTGTCCATCCGGCACATACTATCGGAAATCTTGACGGACTGATTGATAACGGATTTACATCTTACAGAACAGATTATGATAATATACTCGGATATCCAAATTTATATAAGAATAAATTATGGGAAATGAAAAGTACTTGGGAATTTGTAAGCTTTGATGACTGGAGTATCAACTATCACATTAAAAGATATAGTGAGATTATTAAAAGGTCTAAACAAAACAATTCGGTTTGTGTTTTATGGTTCCATCCTTCAATCGATTTAAGGTTCATTCACGATATAATGCCTTCTGTATTTAATGTATTTAATGAAATGAGAGATGAAGTGTATATTGCAACCGCTTCTGAATATGTAAATTTTCTGAATAAGAATGCAATTTAATAAAAACAATCCCGCATTTGTTTTTGGAATGTTTGAAACGGGACTTGCTATAGGCAGAAGTTTAGGAAGGAATGGGATAACGGTATTTGGATTCGATTATAAAAAAGATATTGGGTCATACTCTAAATACATTAAATTCTCATTATGCCCAAATCCAATTAAGGATGAAAATAATTTTGTAGAATATGTAATTAATATTGCTAAATCATTTGAACATAAACCTGTATTATATATTGCGGCAGATGATTTTCTTGAAGTGTTTTCCAGGAACAGGCTTGTCCTGCAGAAATATCTCTTGATGAATTTACCCGAAGAAGAAACACTTAAATTAGCTTTTGATAAGGGTCTGTTGTACGATAAATGTGAGAACCTTGGAATCGATTGTCCAAAAACATATTCTGAGTCAACAAATTACATATTTCCGTTAATTATCAAAGCCAAAAATGTAAATGATTGGCGGAATAAGATTAGCAGTAATGATAAGGTTATTATTGTAAATAACCAAAATGAACTGGAAAAGCATCGCAAAATTCTGGATGGGTTAAATATTGGATATGTTTTGCAGGAGATAGTGCCCGGAAATGATGATAGGTTTTTTAAATATAATACATACAGAGGAAAAGATGGTGAAATACTTGCTGAATTTCTGCTCCAAAAATTAAGACAGAATCCTGTAAGGTATGGTGTTGGCTCGTTGGTCAAAAGCATTTATGACGAAGAGATAAGAGATATTGGCAGAGCAGTATTTGGATTGATAGAATATAAAGGTGTAGGTTCTGTAGAGTTTAAATATGACGAACGTGATGATAAGTATAAACTTATTGAAATTAATTCCCGCTACTGGCAGCAAAATATATTACCAACCAAATGTGGAATTAATTTCCCTTTGATTGAATATCTGTATCTTACAAATTCAAAAAGCTTAATGTTTTACGCAAACTACGATAAAGGTGTTAAATGGATCAATATGTATATGGACTTTACATCTTTTTTAAATTATAGAAAGGAAGGTAAAATGGGTTTAATGGACTGGGTTGATGATATAAAAGGAAAAAAAGTGTTCTCGGATTTTGCTAGTGATGATTTGATACCGGGGTTTTATGAGATATTTCTATCTAAAAAGCTAAAACGTCTACCCAAATATTTTAAAAAGAATATTAATTGAGTATATTACTCTATAAAATACGCTCCAGGATAATTAAAAGCCATTGGGCAACAACTGATAAGATAAAAGTTCTTATAGAAACCAATAAATATTTTACTAAAGAAGCATGGGGAAGTATATTAAATAAAACAATTAATGATGCTAAAGTTGAAGTAATGTTTTGTGCTAATAAATATGAAGGGTATAAATTAATAAAAGATGCGCAAGTGATGTTTTCATTCGGAGATAATAATTATTACAACAAAAGTAAATTACATCTGCAATACTATGGCATCTCACAGCCGGATATTTCGACTAATTCAATTGCAAATGTATATTACGCAAAAGGAATACCAAGTTCATCTGTTGCTGAATATTGTCTCGCTTTTTCCTTAATTGCATTAAATGATTTTGGTAAGTATTTCAGATATCAGCAGCAGAATAAATGGCAACAGGAAATAATATTTTCGGAAAGTTCAACGTTATCAGGCAAAATAATTGGTGTGGTGGGATTAGGCAACAATGGCAGGAAAATAGCAGAAATATTCAGAAAATTAGGCTGTCAGGTTTATGGTTATGATATAATGAAAGATGCCGAAAAAGATGTTGATGTGTTCTGCGGAAGTATTGGTGAATTACTTGAATCAAGTGATATTGTTATTAGTGCAGTAAGCTTAACTCCAGAAACCCAAAATCTTTTTAATAAGGAATCCTTCCTGAAGATGAAAGAGAATGCAATTCTGATTAATGTTTCTCGTGGAGGAGTAATTAACGAAAGAGATTTATACCTTGTTTTAAAAAGTAACAGAATAGCTTGTGCTGTTCTGGATGTAACAGTAAATGAACCGTTATCAAGATATAGCAAGTTATGGAGTCTTGATAATTTGATTATTACTCCACATATTTCTGGTAATATTAATAAATATAGTTCAGAGGTGATGGAAGATTTTGCAGGAAAACTAAATCAATTTATAGATACTTATGTATGATTTTCTTCTGCAAATAAACTCAAAGTCATTTCATTCTCCTTATAAAGAAAATAATTATTTTGAGAGGAAAGATGCTGAAAACATTGATGCAAATGATAGCTGGTTCAGACTTAATGGCTTAAGCAGCAGCAAAAATAAGTATTACCACTCAGATTCAAATAATCTATTATGGATTTATGGGAATATATTTCTAAGAAATGGCTATAAAGATAATTATTACAGGGATATAGCAGCAGAGAATGTATTGACTGATTTGCTTAACTATCAGGATATTCATCAGAAATATAAAGGCAATTACTGTATATTCAGGATAGATAAGAAAACGAGGAGTCTTCAAATTGTTAACAGTCAATTAGGTATATGCCATGTTTATTACTACCATAGCTCAGATGTATTGATAGTGAGTAATAATCTAAATCACTTTAAACATCTGAATCTAAAATATGATAATACTTCAATCTACCAGAAAATGATGTTTACATATGAATTAGCTGATAATACATCATTCATTGGTGTAAAAAGGGTAAATCCCGGAGAAATAATTAGCTTTGAGAATGGCAGTGTCAAATGTTCATTAGGGAGCAGTATAATGAGTTTATTTGAAACTGGAAATTACGAAAAATTTGATGTTGAAAAGTATTTATCTCTTTTCAATTCATCAGTTAAAGAAAAAGCCTTATGCGATGATAATGTTAATGTTTCTTTTACTGGGGGATTTGATGGAAGGACAATTGTCTCATCGCTTTTAAATCAGGGGATATCTGCCAATGCTTATTCCTTTGGGAAATTCAATGGAGAAAATACCCGGATTCCGTTAGCTATAAGTAAGAAAATTGGAATTAATTATAACCCGGTTTACCTTGAAGAGGATTACGAAAAGAATTATGTGAATGACGCCAGGAAAGTCATTTATTTGTCTGATGGTATGTCCTTTAATGAACGGGCAAATTATATTTATGCTTTCAGAAAATTAGCACAAAAAAGCAGGTATGTGCTTTCTGGGTTAATTGGCGGTGAAACGCTGAGACCGATTCATTTGAGAACCGACTATCTTAATGAGAACTATTATCAATTATTCTACCTGAATAATCCAGATTTGATTGATAGTTATTTTCAAAGTAAACTCGTTAAGGAATCCATTAATTACCTGGACCATGATGCTGTAAGTGAATTAAAAGAAATAGTTTATGGAAAGCAGAGTGAGATAACAGATTTCCGAAACAAAGAAAATGGTTTTTTGTACTATCTGTATGATTTAATGCAGACCGGCTTCAGGATGTATTATGGAACTGAAATTCACTTTGAAAGACAGTATTGTAATAATTTAACTCCTTTCTATGATATAGATCTGTTGCAGTATTTACTTTCCACAGACTATGTAGAAATATTCAAGCAGGCTTTTAAACCCGGGAAAATACACAGGTGGAGCGGGCAAAAAATTTATGCAAGGATAATTGACAAGAACTTCGGGATTTTAAATAAATATTCTGTTGACAGAGGTTATCCACCTGGTTATTTGCTTAATCCTCTAAAATTAGTATTAATTCCGTACTTATATTATAAAAGAAAGAATAACAGAAAGCATTTCATAGATTTTGACGAAAATAAATGGAGCAAGCTATTCCTTGAAGATTTTATTGTTTCTGATTATAAGAATGAATTAGTATTTAATCAGACTGCATTAAAGGAGAGAGCGGTTTCAAATCTTAAGACTGGAATACACTCATCGGAATTTAACAGAATTCTATCACTCCAAACCTGGTTTAATCAATAGATTTGAATAGAGTACTTATTGTTGCAAATATAAGAAAGAGCCAGGGAGGCATTACAACTCAGGTAATGGAATTAAAGAATTCTTTACTTTTAGAAGGGTTGGATGTTGAAGTTGTATCTACTCATGGAAGCCTCGGAGATAGAATTTATGGTATTTACTCAGCATTTATGAAAGCAAAAGAGTGTGATACAATACTGGGAGTCGGGTGTGCTTATATGGGCTTTTTCCCGATGATTGTAGCTTATATTGTATCAGTAGTAAAAAATAAGTATGTTGTATTTAATTTTCATGATGGTCAGGTAAAAGAATTTCTGAAAAGTTATTATGGGTTAGTAAAAGTTGTGTTGAACAATAGTAAAGTTATTGTCGCAACAAAATATCTTAATGAAGAATTTAAAACATACGGTTTTAATTCAATAATCATTCAGAACCATTTTAATAATTTGAAGGTAGCTAATACCGAACATAAGAACTCAGAGAAAATAAAGATTATGTGGGCTCGAAGTTTTGAGAAATTATATAGGATAGATTTGGCATTAGATTCTGCAATTCATTATTCCGGTAACAAGAAAGTTGAATTCCATTTTTATGGTGGTGGTTCAGAATACAGTAATTATTCTGAGAAGTACAAAAGTGCGAACATATTTTTCCATGGATTTATGAAGAGAGAAGAACTGCTTAAAGAATATAAAAAATATCAGGTATTCCTAAATACAACAGAATATGATAATTTTCCTATGAGTATTGTTGAAGCAGGTTTAAACAATATGATAGTTATCTCATCAAAGGTAGGCGGTATAGAGTCACTTTATAGTGAAGATGAAATAGTATTTTTTCAGTCAGGCAGTCTAGGAAGCCTGATAGAAACGATTGGATATATATTCGCCGATATTTCAAAGTACAATACTTATTCAATTAATCTTGCAAAAAAAGTGGTCTCTTTTAATTGGGCAAATGTAAGGAAACAATGGATTTATTCATTAAATATTAAAACACGATGAAAGCAGTAATATTAGCAGGGGGATTGGGAAGTCGTTTAAAACCATTTACGGAGATTATCCCAAAACCGCTTTTACCTATTGGTGAAAAATCAATTCTTGAAATACAAATAGATCGGTTGAAGGCTTCGGGGTTTAATGAAATTATATTAGCAACTAATTATAAATCAGACTATATTGAGAATTATTTAGGAGATGGAAGCAGATATGGCGTGAAGATATCAATAAGCAAGGAATCTGTACCTCTTGGGACTGCTGGACCATTAACTTTGCTTAAAGGAAAGTTTGAAAAACCATTTGTCGTTATTAATGGCGATATTCTTACGTCCATCGATTTTAATAAATTATATGATTTTGCAAAGAATAAAAATGAACTCTTGACATTGGCAATAAAGAAAGAAATTCTTCCGTTCGCTTTTGGAAATATATCTTTTAACGAAGATTATGTAACAAATGTAGAAGAAAAACCGGATATTGTTACATACATTCTTGCAGGAATTTACGTTATGAAACCAGAAATAATTGATATTATACCTGAAAATACGTATTATGGAGTAGATACTCTTATAAAAGATATGCTCAAAAAGAATATGAAAATTGTAAAGTATGAAATGGAAGAATACTGGCTGGATATCGGTAGACTGAATGACTACGAAGAGGCTCAGAATATATATCAAAAGCATTTTAAGAAATAGCTTATGAATGAGAAAATATTTGTAACAGGTGCAGGAGGTTTTATAGGTTCCCATTTAGTGGAAAACCTGCTTCAAAAAGGAAATTCTGTAAAGGCATTTGTCCGTTACAATTCAAAGAATAACTGGGGATGGCTTGAAGATTTAAAGAATACTGAAAATCTTGAAATCATTACCGGTGATATAAGAGATTATGATTCTGTATTGAGTTCCATGAAAGATTGTAAATCAGTTTTTCATCTTGCTGCCTTAATTGGAATACCATATTCCTATATCTCACCTTTGGCATATATAAGAACCAATATTGAAGGGACGTATAATATTATTGAAGCTTCAAGGAATTTGAATATTAACAATGTGATAGTAACTTCAACAAGTGAAACTTATGGATCTGCTCAATACACACCAATTGATGAAAAACATCCATTAGTAGGGCAATCTCCTTATTCTGCTTCGAAAATATCTGCTGACGAAATAGCGTTAAGTTATTACCGATCCTTTGATTTACCGGTGAAAGTTGTAAGACCATTTAATACCTATGGCCCAAGGCAGTCAGCAAGAGCAATTATTCCAAGTATTATTATACAACTTCTGAGCAATAGCAAGAAAATTAATCTTGGAAATATAAACACGGTAAGAGATTTAACATACATTGATGATACAGTAAATGGGTTTATAGAAATATTTGAATCTGATAAAAATAACGGAGAAGTTACTAATATCGGTTCAGGTACAGGAATAAGCATTAAAGACCTATTTAATCTTATTTGTGATTTAATGAAAATGAAAGCGGAAATCAGTGTAGAGGATGAAAGAGTAAGACCTGAAAAAAGTGAAGTGCAGAAATTGGTTTGCAATAATTCTAAATTGAAAGAGTGCACAAACTGGGAAAATGTATATTCACTTGAGGATGGATTGTGTAAGACCATAGAATGGATAAAAAATAACAGAATTTATTTCAAAGATAATATTTATAACATATAATGGCCAGGTTTAAAATACCTTTATTTAAACTTAACTTCGATAAAAGAGAAGAAATTGCTGTAATACAAACAATAAGAAGCAGGTGGATTTCTTCAGGCCCAAAAGTGAGTGATCTTGAAAAGAAATTCGCAAAGTTAATAGGAACTAAATATTCACTCGCCACTTCAAATTGTACTGCATCTCTTCACCTTACAATGTTAACTGCTGGAATAAAGGAAGGGGACGAAGTGTTATGTCCATCTTTAACTTTTGTTGCAACAGTTAATGCTATAAGGTATGTTGGAGCAATTCCTATATTTTGTGATGTCACAAGTGAAGATGATTTAACCATTTCTCCTGAGGATATTGAAAGAAAAATAACAAAGAAGACTAAAGCAATAATTGTAATGCATTATGCAGGTTTCCCATGTGAAATGAGTAAAATCATGAAAATCTCCGGAAAGTATAAATTGAAAGTTATTGAGGATGCCTGTCATGCACCACTGTCTGAATATAAAGGAAAGAAATTAGGGACTTTTGGGGTTGCAAGCTGTTATAGTTTCTTTTCCAACAAAAATATATCAACAGGCGAGGGTGGAATGTATTCCACAAATAGCAGCAAAAATTATACATTGGCAAAATTGCTAAGGTCTCATGGTATGACAACAGCTTCTTTTGAGAGATCGAATAAATCATCAATAATGTATGATGTGATTGAAACCGGATACAATTACCGAATGGACGATATACGGGCAAGTATAGCACTGGTTCAGATAGCAAAGCTGAAAAAAGATATCCTTCAAAGAGAGAAAATCAGAACACTATACATAAAATATCTTAAAGGTATTAAAGGTATTAGCATCCCATTCAGCAATTTTAAGGGGAAAAGCTCAAACTATATTTTCCCGATTTTGGTAAACAACAGAGACGAGATTAGGAATCTTCTTGCTAAAAAGGGGATACAGACAAGTATCCACTATCAGCCTGTACACAGGTTTAAAATTTACAGAAAATACTACAGGAAATTACCTCTGACAGACATAGTTACAGGCAAATTATTGACATTACCTATGTATTCATCATTGAAGGAAGAAGAAATTAAATTTATTGCAAAATGTTTATCACAAATTGTAAAATAATATGAAGAAAGTACTTTTGTACGGTGCCGGCGATTTCGGAACATTAGTTAAGAATATGCTCAAGTATACTGAGTATTCTTTTGCCGGGTTTATTAGTGATATTGTAAAGGGAGAGGAAATATTGGGTGATTATCAGTATTTGTTGAACAATTTTGATAAGAGAGAGTATGGTTTAGTTTTAACTGTAGGTTATACTGATTTACCTAACAGATATAAATTGTATGAGAATATACTGAAATCTGGTTTTAGTTTACCCAATATAATCCATAGCAACTCAAGAGTAGATGATACTGTTAACATAGGGAAGGGTAATATAATAATGGCGAGTACAGATATAGATTACAATGCTGCTATTTCTGATGTCTCGGTTGTATGGCCTGGCGCAGTCATAAGTCATGATGTACAAATTTCTTCTAATGTTTTCCTGTCTCCAAATTGTACAGTATGCGGATATGCAAAGATTGGAAAGAATACCTTTCTCGGGGCAGGAAGTACTATCATTGACAGATGTACGGTTAAAAAAGATTCTTTTGTAAAAGCCGGTTTTGTATTTAAAGGTCATTAATTTGAAAATATTAATATCAGTAATAGCGTTTAACGAAGAAAATAGTATATCAAATGTTATTCGTGATTTAAATGAACATAATTTTGGATATGATATTATTGTAGTAGATAATGCTTCTTCTGACAGAACAAAATCTGTTTGTAAGGAAATGAATGTCAGAATAATTTCTCATTGTGTTAATAGTGACATAAACGGTACCTGGAAAACATATCTGAATTATGCATACAGAAACGGGTATGATATTGTTTGCCAGTTCGACGGTGATGGCCAGCACCTGGCAAAAGAACTTCCCAAAATAATAGGACCTATTATTCGTAAAGAAGCTAATCAGGTGATTGGTTCTCGTTTCCTCGGTAACAATACATTCCAATCTTCATTTGTAAGGCGTATTGGTATCAGGTTATTTTCATTTATATTGTCAGCAATATTCAAATATAAAATTAAAGATGTAACATCTGGTTTTATTGCCTTTGACAGAAGGGTTATTGGGTTTTTTGCAAAATACTATAAGGCGGAAATTAATGATCCCAATCAGACTCATCTGCTTAGTTTCTTCAGCGGAGCAAAAATTACTGAAGTTCCTGTTGAGATGAATCTAAGGCAACACGGTACATCTTTGTTTAACTGGCTTAATTCAATCATATATCCTTTTAATGGTTTATTTAATATCGTAGGTTGTATGCTTTTAAAGAAAGAAATAATTAAAGATTGGACAAAGAATTATGAATCTTAACCTTCAAATATTATCGTTAATACTTGGAATACTTTTCTTACTGGTTATTCTATATAATATCAGAAGGAAAAAATTAAGCCCTTCCTACTCTGTTCTATGGATTGTTCTGGCTTTATTCCTGATTCTAATACCTGTTTTCCAGTCAGTATTCATTTCTATCGCAAGATTCTTCGGAGTTTATGCGGAGAATCTGATATATATACTTCTGATAGGTTTTTTGCTTATATATGTACTTTATATAACATCAAAGGTTGTCAGGTTAAATAATCAGGTTAAAGAACTTATAAGTAATTCTGCTATTCTGGAAGATGAGTTGAACCAGCTTAAAAAGAAGCAATAGTCTTAATGAATTCGAATATCATCAGCAAATATCCCGTAAGAAAACTTATAATCCTGTTATTTGTACTTTCTTTTTTAGTAAGGTTAAGTTATGGCCTGTATTATTTTCTTAAATACGGGTCTTCAAATTTTTCTGATGACTGGGCTTACATAAAGTTTGCTGAAGAAATGCTGAAACAGGGGGTATTTGTTCCAGATATATCAGGGCTAACTCAGACAAAAGCAGGGATTACTCCTTTTTACCCATTAGTTATTTATCTTTCATTTAAAGCTTTTGGTATAAACTACCTGCCTTTAGTTATTCTTAACGCGGTTTTATCATCTTCTATAACCATCTTAATATATTACATTGGCATGTATTCTTTTAATAACACAGTAGGATTATTGTCATCAGTATGGTCAATTCTGTACATTAATTATATAAGATGGGTACCGAACCTGCTTAAAGAAAACCTGGTACAGTTTTTATTTGCACTGCTAATCCTGTTATTGTTAATTTATCTGCTGAAAAATCAAGGCTACTTAATCCTGGCGATAATATCTATGGTCTTTACTGTCTTAATACATACAGATGAAAGGTATACGATATATTACCTGGTATTAGTAGCGGTTCTTTTTTTAACCGGGCAAGTAAGCATCAGAAGTAAAGTGATATCCTTTATCTTCTTAAATGCAGTAATTGTTACTTTCATGCTGCCATGGTTAATAAGAAATTATGAAGTTTACCATAGACCGGTATTCCTTTCAGAGAGAACCGCTTTTATTACGGATAGATTATTAGGGTATAAAAATGAGAATTATTATTCGCAGGAGATTCAGTTAAGTGATGCTACTCTTGATTCTATCGTGAAAGGCCAGTCAATTTATGATATGACGATGTATAATATTATTCAAAGAGGTATATCATATGGCACATATCCCAAAAGATACTCAAGAGGAGAAAAAATGTATATTGATTTTAAGGAACTGTGGAGGCCTTTCAGATTTTCAAATATGTGGGTTAGTGAAGGATTCAGGCCTGAAGGCAAGTGGTCAATGTCACATAATCTGTCACTGATATTAAGTTATGGAATATTACTGCCGTTTTTCCTGACAGGTATATATTATAGTATAAAAACCAGGAATGTTACATGGCCTGTCATGCTCAGTATAGTACTTTTGCATACAATAATTCATATAACTTTTGTCTTATCCCAAAACAGGTACAGAATACCTATTGATGTAATAATAATTGTAACAGCATTTTATGGCTTAAAGAGTATTTATGAAAACTATCGGTTTAAAAGAAAATTAGTTAAATGAATACCGATAAGAAATATGGTGGTTCTGAAAATCCTTATTTGAAGGGTAAATATGAGAATGTTTTCCCTAAAGACCAGATATTCTCAGTTGAAGGTTCATTAGACTCTTTGATTCCCTGGTTAGAATATTACTATCCTATTCGTGATAAGAAAATACTGGTTTTTGGTACAGGTTTAGGTGGGACAACTGTTGCCTGTGCTTTAAATATTGGAAATGGATTAGTCTATGGAGTTGATATCAGCGAAGATGCTATTGAGAAAACATTTCTCAGGGCAGAAGCTTATGATGTAAGTGATAAAGTAGAACTTACGTATTTAAAAGATACATATCCGCTTCCGTTTAAGGATAATTATTTTGATGCTGTTTTTATTACTGATGTTATTGAGCATATTGTTGACGACAGAAGAAAATACGTACGAGAAGCATACAGGGTACTCAAAAAGGATGGATTGTTTTTTATTACAGGTACACCAAACCTGTTGTATGCAAAGGACAGGCACACTACCGGCCTTTATTTTGTTCCTTGGATGAGTAAGACCATGGCTTATAAGTATTCAATATTCCGAAAAAAATGGACAGAAGGGAAAAATCTCGACTATGCTGGACGGAAAGGAACTACTTACTGGCATATTAAAAGTTGGCTGAAAGGCTTTAGTTATGATGTTTTAAACTTTAAAGCAAACTTCACATCAGATTATTTAAAAAGTAATAACAGACTTCATACGACTAAAAGAAAAATATATTTCTTCCCTTACAGGATTCTTGAGAAAGTATCAACTTCAGTTTTTAAAATACCGATTACAGCTTTTATGCCATATATCAATCATTTATTTATCATCAAAAAATAATGTGCGGCATTTGCGGAATATATAGTTTTAATGATTCATTACCGGATGCCAATAAGGTACAGTCAATGATGTCAGTGATGAAGCATCGTGGGCCGGATAATGAAGCTATCTGGAATGATGATAAAGCTTGTGTAGGTTTTGTCAGACTCAGCATTATCGATTTAAGTCCAGAGGCTAACCAGCCAATGGCTGATGATACAGGCAGGTATGTAATAACATTTAACGGTGAAATTTACAATTACATTGAATTAAAGGAAGAACTAATATTAAAAGGACACAGTTTTAAAACAAAGACTGATTCTGAAGTACTTTTGAAAGGGTATATTGAATGGGGGGCAGATGTTTTAAATAAATCTAATGGAATGTTTGCGTTTGTAATCTATGATACTACTGAAAAGAAATTGTTCGCTGCACGTGACAGATATGGAATTAAACCGTTCTATTATTACTATAATAATAATCAATTTATCTTCTGTTCTGAAATAACTCCTATAATTAACACTTTTCCTGAATTAAAAGGTGTTAATGATGAATGTGTGTACAATTATTTTGTTTTTAATAGAACTGACTATAATGATGATACTTTTTATTCAAGTATAAAAAGATTGCCACATGGCTCTTTTATGACAGTGGGTAATGAGGTCAAAATTGAAAAATGGTACGACCTTAAAAATAGAATCGCAAACGTTACCACTGATGGGAATATTGTTGATTTGCTCGAATCTTCTATTAAGCTAAGGTTACGAAGTGATGTACCAGTCGGACTTTGTTTAAGTGGTGGTCTGGATTCTTCTACGATTGCTTCGCTTCTGATTAGCAAATTCAATAATACAGAAGTAAGTACTTTTTCGGCAGTTTATTCCAATTACATTAATGATGAGAGTAAGTATATTAATGAATACAGTGATATATTAAAGAATATGTATTATGTTACTCCAGATGCTCAAAGTTTATTTGCTGATAAAGAGGATTTCGCAAAAGCTCAGGGCGAACCTCTTCCATCCACTTCTCCTTATGCTCAGTATAAAGTAATGCAATTAGCTTCAGGAAAAGTGAAAGTTACTTTGGACGGGCAGGGTGCAGATGAAGAATTAGCAGGATATCATTACTTTTTTGGAAATTACTACAAAGAACTACTTGGCAGATTTAAATATTTAAAACTTCTAAAAGAGTTTCTGTATTACTTTAAAAACCATAAATCATTTTATGCATTCAGGACTTTTGCTTTCTTTCTTTTGTCTTCTGAAAGGCAAACTCAGCTTCGAACAAATACTTATGGTTATCTAAGTGAACATCTGAATGAAAGGTATAGTAAGGATAATTTTATTACTTCAAATTTATATTCATCATCAAGCCTGAATGAAGCCCTTTATAATCATTTTGAATATAAGTTAGAACACTTGCTCAAATGGGAAGATAGAAACTCTATGAAATTTTCAATTGAAGCAAGATTGCCGTTCCTGGACTACCGATTGGTTGAATATGTGCTCGGTTTACCTTCTGAACAGAAAATTTACAATGGACAAACAAAATTTATATTAAGAAAGGAAATGCAAGGCATATTACCAGAGATCATAAGAAAAAGGCAGAGTAAGATAGGCTTTGACACTCCTGAGGATGAATGGTTTAGGGAATCATACTTTAAAGAATATATTTCAGATATTATTTCCTCTTCAGATTTTAATAATTCAAATTATTTTAATACTCAGCAAGTGAGGAATTTGTACAAAAAGCATCTCAATAATGAAATTAATGCTTCAAAAGAAATATGGAAATGGATTAATATGTATATCTGGATGAATAACAATCAATTGCGCTGATGGAAATAAAGTTATTGGAAAGTAAATCAGATGTATATGATGTTTATTCAAGAATATCAGGATTCCTTAACTATAATGTGTTTCAATCTCGGTTTTATTATGACGTACTTGCATATAATAACAAAACAATTCCTTGTGTCCTTATAGCAGAAGAGTGTGGAGTCCTTAAAGGATTTATATTAATACAAGTTCAGAATTATTTCAGTCGCTTGCTTAAGTCATTTGCCACCAGAGCAGTAATCTCAGGTGCACCTCTTTTTAATGATGATGAAAATGCACTTTCATATATGCTTGAAAAATATAATTCAATTTTCAGGAATAAATTAGTATATACTCAGGTTAGGAATATATTTAATGTGGATAAATTTAATCGTATTTATGAAAAACATAATTTTAAAAGAAATGACCACCTTAATTATATTATTGACTTAAATAACGGTATTGATAAAGTCTGGGATAATGTTTATTCGAAAAGAAAGAATGAAATTCGAAAAGGTACAAAAGAGGGAATAACGGTCAGAGAATTAGATTATAATGTCGAATTGAAAGCAGCGTACGATATTATTGAAGTAATTTATAAAAAAGCTAAACTTCCTTTACCTGAATATGCTTATTTTCAGAACGCAATTGAAGTTCAGGGAGGGGAGAATATACTGCGGATTATTGGAGGATATTTTGAGTCAAAATTAATTGGTGTAATGTTCTTGCTTTGTTTTGAGGGAAGAGTTTATAACTGGTATGCAGCAGCAATACCAGATTACTACAAAAAATATCCAAACGATGTTATTACCTGGGAAGCTATTAAATGGGCATCAGAAAACGGTTTTCAAATATTTGATTTTGGAGGCGCTGGTAATCCTGCAAAAGAATACGGAGTAAGGGATTTTAAGAAAAAATTTGGCGGAGTGGAAGTAAATTACGGAAGGTACGAATGTGTGCATAAACCTTCGATAATGAAATTATCTGAGTATGGGTTTAAATTATGGCAAAAACTTAACTGATTATGAATGAATATTGTAATTGATATAGCACATCCTGCACACGTAAATTTCTTTAAACATACTGCTAAGCGTCTTGTTTCCGAAGAACATAATGTTAATATCATTTGTCTAAACAGGGGAAAACTCTCGAAGATTGTGGAGAAAGAATTTCCCGGGTTTCATATCGAAGTTATCGGAAATCACAGAGGTTCGAAATATTCAGTAATAGTAGATGCTAACATAAAAAGGTTTTTCCAGTTAATAAAAGCAATCAGGTATTTAAATGTAGATGTAGGATTAGGTGTTGGGAGTTTTAATTTTGGGGGTGTTTTAAAATTGTTAAACAGACCAAATATTCAATTCGACGATGACCCTGAAAGAGGTTTAAACACTATTCTGGAAAAACTTACTGCTACGAAGTTATTTTTCCCGCCGATTATAGAAAGTTATGGTAATATAAGTAATTTTAATGCACTAAAGGAATGGGCGTATTTGTCACCAAATTATTTCACCCCTGATTCAAATGTACTTAAAGAATATGGCCTTAAAGAAAAAGAATATATATTCATTAGGGAAATCAGTACAGGTTCATTGAATTATACAAATCAAAAAGCAAATATTCTGGCCTCTATCTCAAAAGAGTTTGATAAAAACATTAATGTGCTTTTGTCTTTAGAGAATAAGAAAAAACTTGGATACTACCCTGATAACTGGTTTCTTTTAAAAGAACCCGTTGAGGATATACATAGTATCCTTTATTACAGTAAATGCGTAATATCCTCGGGTGACAGTATGGCAAGAGAGGGGGGTTTACTTGGAGTTCCCAGTGTTTATTGCGGATTCAGGGAAATGAAAGCTAATAAAATATTGGAAGATAAAAACATATTGTTCCATTTGAGCCCAAATGATGTTGCATCGTTTGTTAATCGAATATTCAACGATAATTCTTATTCAAAGGACCAGGAATTATTCAGGAATGAACTTTTAAATGAATGGGTTGACGTCAATCAGTTTATTTACGATGAAGTGCTGAAAATTATTAAAAATCTGAAGTAATTGGAAAACAGGACGAAACATTATTTACAGAAATTGCTTGTTCGCAAACTGGCAGGCAGGAAATATTATACCAGAATCAAGTTCTTTAAGATTTACTTAAAAGCTAAAACCGGTTCAGATTATGAAATTTCGCGTATCCTGTTGAATATTCTTAAGAGCGATGATATCTTTCTTGATGTAGGTGCAAATCTTGGTCAGTATATTATGAGGATTAAGAATAAGTTCTATTCAGGGGTTAAGATATATGCCTTTGAACCTGTGATAAGTAATTATGAAATTCTGTCAAAATATATAAAAAATAACTGTCAAAATGTGTTACTGGAAAATTATGCAGTAAGTGACACTGATGGTATGGATGTATTGTATATTCCGCTTATAGATAATATTGAGGTTGATACTCAGGCCTCAATTAATTATGAAAACAGGAAAATGTACTATAATGATTTTATCCGGCAGGAAATTAGAAAAGTTACAATAGATAATTATGTTATCACAAATAATATTCAAAGAATTGATTATTTGAAAATCGATACAGAGGGAAATGATGAAAGAGTCATTAAAGGTGCCTGGAATTCAATTGCTGAATTTAAACCCGTTATATTCTGTGAAGATATGGAAAACATTGAAACGATTGAAGCCCTAAGTAGATTAAATTATAAGCGATATTTATTTACAAAAGATTACAAACTATCAGGCTTTACCGATTCAATATCCTCAGAAGTATTCAATGATTTAATAATCTTTATTCCTGAAAACAGGGAATATATTTTTGAGAAATATCTAACAGGCCGAATTTAATGAATATTCTTATTGACATATGCCATCCGGCACACGTCCATCTTTTCAGAAACTTTATCAAGATAATGAAGGAAAAAGGACATTATGTATATGTTACAGTAAAGGACATACCCGCAGCAAAAGAACTCTTAAAGTTATACAATATAAGGTATATTGATTACGGCTCGAAATCGGACTCACTGATTGGTAAAACTTTTAAACAGATGAAATATGACTGGGATATTAGAAATATAGTTAAAGAACTTAATATTGATATTGGAGTTGGAACCTCCATCACCATATCTCACGTTTCAAAAATATCTAAGATGACTTCTTTTGTCCTTGATGATGATGATTCTGATGTAGAACCGTTATTTGCAAAATTTGCCCATCCGTTTGCGGATTATCTGGTATCGCCGGATGTTTTAAAACATGAAAGACAAAAAACGAATCATCTTTTGTATCCTGGTTATCATGAATTATCTTATCTTCACCCTAAAAGATTTACTCCTGATAAATCAATATTCAAAAAACTAGGTATAGAACAGAATGGTAAATTCTTTGTTTTAAGGTTTAATGCTTTTAAAGCACATCATGATATTGGAGCTAAGGGATTGAGCAATGCACAAAAGAATCAGTTGATTTCGATGTTGAACCAGCATGGTAAAGTTATCATAACAACTGAAGGCTCTGTTAATCCTGAATATAGCAAGTATAAGTTTACTCTCTCACCAACAGAGATATTTTCTGCCCTTGCATATGCTACTCTGTTTATTGGTGATAGTCAGACTATGACCAACGAAGCAGCTGTTTTGGGGACGCCTGCTCTGAGATTAAATTCATTTGTCGGAAGAATCTCATACTTAAAAGAACAGGAGGATAAATATAACCTTGCATTTGGTTTCAAACCAAATGAGTTTCAAAATCTGTTAAGTAAAGTCAAAGAATTACTAAGTAATAATAATATTAAAGAGGAATGGAGATTGAAGAAAGAGATTATGTTAGCCGATAAAATTGATGTTACAAGTTTTTTAGTCAGTCTTATAGACAATTATCCTCAAAATTTGAGAGATATAAAAAATGATACTGATTACTTCATGAAATTTAAATAGATTATATATGTTTAATTTATTGGGGGTATGGATTGTTTAAATCGATCTTTGAATACAGAGAGAAGCAAAAACCTCTGAAATATATTGAGGAGCCTGTGCTTGAATATATAATAAAGTATATTAATCCTTTCCAGATCAAGACAAGGATTTTAGATACATCTACTATATTCAATATTGAGACTATCAATGAACCAATTGAAAACTTTATAAACCTTAGAAAATTAAACTATATCACAAACCTGAACACTCTGTTCTTTACAGTTAATGAGAAGTTGTATATGGACGGTTTCTTTGTAGGGTGTGTCGAGCTTTACCAGCAAAGGAAAGATAGAATATATACACGTTTTCCTTCAGTTGTTGCTTTCCCTGTTTACATTGTCGATTTTGTGTTAAACCGTATGTTCCCGAAGCTTTATCTTACTCAAAATATAAGGATTAAAAAGCTAAGGACAACTAACCGAGCATTATCAAAGACCGAGATATTTGGAAGGTTGTATGCGTCGGGTTTTGACGTTATAGATTTTAATAATATTAATAACCTGACATATTTTGTAGCGAAAAAGAGAGATAAGGCTAAGATTGTCGAAGAGTATAAATATGGTATTTTGTACAAAATGAAAAGAATCGGAAAAGAAGGAAAAATTATTACTGTGTATAAAATCAGGACAATGAATCCTTATTCAGATTATCTGCAAAATTATGTTTATGATAATTTCAACCTAAAAGAAGGTGGCAAATTTATGAATGATTTTAGAATAACTGCCTGGGGAAAATTCTTGAGAAAATACTGGCTTGATGAGTTGCCTATGATATTTAATCTGTTGAAAGGTGACTTGAAATTAGTTGGTGTAAGACCTTTATCCAAACAGTATTTTGATCTTTATGACAATGATTTAAAGAATTTGAGGTATAAACACAGACCAGGACTTATTCCACCTTATTATGCAGATTTACCGAAATCCATAGAAGAAATTATTGAGTCTGAGAAAAAATACCTTCTCTCTTATGAAAAAAGTAAATTTAAAACTGATGTTGTTTATTTGTATAAAGCTTTAAAAAACATTTTCTTCAAAAAAGCAAGAAGTTCATAATGAAAAAAATATTACTGATTATATTTATTACACTCATTTCTTCGCAGATATATTCTCAATTGGAATATGCTCCTGTAAATCATCCTGTTTATGATTATTTGAAAAGGATGAGTTTGAAGGGCGTTATACAGGATTATAATTCTGCATCATTGCCGCTATCGAGACAAAAAATATCTGAGTATTTAGTTATTATTGAATCCTCTAAAAGTAAAATTGGAAAAACAGACAGTAAAATATTAAACGATTATCTTGTGGAATTTTCTTATGATATAAACAGTAATCTTAAGAAAAGTTATTCACTCTTCTCTGATTTTAAATCATTCTCAGTATTCGATAATGACAGACAGAAGTATCTGTATGCTTTCAATGATTCAAACGTTTCATTCTTCTGGGACGCTACGGGCTTTGTATCGCAGAGAAGTTCAAAGGGAGATTCTCTTGGAAATAACTCAATATTACTTGGTGAGGTTGGTACACGATTCAGAGGTACATTATTTAATTCAGTAGGGTATTATTTAAGGATGTCAAATGGACAGAAAATAAAAGGTGATCAGAAGGATATTGATTTTGCAATTGCCACCAATCCCAAGTTTAAAGCTAATACAAAATTTACTTACGAGAACAGCAATTTTGACACTTACGAAGGCTATTTGAAGTACAGTACACCAAATGAATGGTTGTCACTTATCGCAGGTAAGGAAGCCCTGACTTATGGATATGGATACATAGATAAATTATTCCTGTCAACAAATACTGTCCCATTCAGTTTTCTTAAATTAGACCTTTCATATAAATCGATTAAATATTCATTTCTTTATGGAAGTCTAAAAGGGGATTCACTCGGCAGGGATATTGCAAATAAGAATATTGCAACACACAGATTGGATGTAAGGGCTTCAAATAAATTGCGTTTTGGGTTTTGGGAAAGTCTGATTATTGCAGACAATGCTTTTAATTTTACTTATCTGAATCCTTTAAGTTTCCTCAGGTCTGCTGACTATAATGCGGGTGAGAACAAGCCTGTGAATAAAAACAATGCGCTAATGGGGTTTGATTTTGAATACCAGCCGATATCCAACGTTTCATTTCAGTCTTCGCTGTTAATCGACGACCTGAATTTTGCTACTATCTTCGATAATAATAAAGACGGAAATCCGGGTAATGATAACCGTTTCGGTTATCAGGTTGGAGCCATGTGGACGGATGCATTCACAATACCGAACCTGACTGCTTCTCTAGAATACACTAAATTAGATCCGTTTGTCTACACGCACAGAACGAATAAAAGCCAGTATACAAACTGGACTTTACCATTAGGTCACCATCTGTCTCCTAATTCAGATGAGATAGCCGTTAAATTAGCTGCAAACATCTATAACCGTTTAAATGCAAGTTTAACTTACCAGCATCAGAGAACTGCCAGTAAGATTGTTATGAGCGGGGATACTCTTATCGCAAATTATGGCGGTGATATTAACAGGGGAGATGGTGATGTTATACGTTCCAATCAGTTTCTTGATGGAAACAGGGTTGACAAAGATGTATTTATGTTTGCTTTAACTTTTGAGCCCATCAGACAGTTCTTTATAGACTTTGAATATCAGTTTACTTTTTACGATTTAATTTACAGTTCACGAAAATTAAAAGATAATTATTTCTTCGGTACAATAAGAGTCGATTTCTGATTGAGCATAAACCCAATTATAGAATTTAAAAACATCAGCAAAAAGTTTGGTGATTTCTTCGCTAATGAGGAAATCACTTTTTCTATTTTACCCAATACCGTCCACTCGTTAATAGGGGAAAATGGTGCAGGTAAAACAACTCTTATGAAAATCCTGTTCGGAATTTATAAACAGGATTCGGGAAATATATTCATTAACGGTAATCCTGTCGCATTCAAAAATCCTTTAGACGCAATAAAGAATAATATTGGTATGGTCCACCAGCACTTTGAACTGATTGACGATTTTACTGCTCTTGAAAACATAGTACTTGGCGACGAGGAATCCGACTACGGGTTCCTTAATCTTAATAAGTCCAGAAAGATGCTCATAGATATTATTGCAAAGTATAACCTTGGTATAAATCTTGATGAAAAAGTCTGCAACATCAGTATCAGTGAGAAGCAGAAGATTGAATTGCTGAAACTCCTGTACCGTAAATCAGAAATCCTGATATTTGATGAACCCACGGCAGTACTTTCGCCAATTGAAGTTGAGGAGTTCTTTAAGATTATAAGGAAGTTCAAAGAAGAAGGAAAGACAATATTACTTATCACACATAAGCTTAATGAGATTAAAGAGTTATCAGACAGTGTAACGGTTCTCAGGAAAGGTAAAGTTGTTTACGAAGTCGGAAGCGATGCTTTAGACATCTCGGTTCTCAGCAAGGAAATAGTAGGTGAACTTGAAACAGTAATCGATTTGAATATCAGGGATGATGTTAAAAGCGAAGAGCCATATATTGAACTTAATAATATTGTGTATAAGCATGAAAACGCCTCTGCATTAAACGGTGTTAATTTATCTGTGTATGGCGGCCAGATTTATTCGATATGCGGTGTTGAAGGAAACGGACAAAGTGAAATAGTTGATTTGATTGCAGGAATAACACGGAAATCTTCAGGTAGTATTCAAATGAAATACGATGGTATTTCTCTTGTCCCTGATGACAGGCTTGAAAAGGGAATGGTCAAAGAGTTTAATACAGGCGAGAATGTTTTGCTTAGGAATAATAACTCTAAATACATTTCATCCTCCAAAATCTATGATACTGCAAAAGCGGTTGTGGATAAATACGATGTCAGACTTCCTGCGCTTAATGCGCCGCTTGAATCTTTATCGGGAGGAAACCAGCAGAAAGTAATCTTTGGAAGAGAGATAGAACTGGATAATAACATTATGGTCTTTGTCCATCCTACAAGAGGTGTAGATATAAATGCTACAGCATATATACATAAGATAATACTTGAACAAAGGAATAAAGGTAAAGCAGTATTGCTTGTTACATCAGACCTTGATGAAGCGTTAAAACTATCGGATAAAATTGGTATTATATATAAAGGTTTAATAGGGAAAGAATTTGCAAGGAATGAATTTGACGAAAGTACAGACAAGAGAAACAGAGTGCTTCAGAATATCGGTAAGGCAATGATTGGAGTTAACAGTGACTAAGAAGGTAAAGGCAAACATACTCTCTACAACTATATCTCTTGTAGCTACGATTATTATTCTTTTTGTATTTCTTTATCTTGTAGGTAAAAACCCGTTTGAGGTTATGCAGAAGATGTTCAGTGAAGTATTCGGGACAGGGTACGGAATCGGCCAGGCAATATTCAAAGCAACTCCTCTCATTATTTGCGGATGCGGACTCGCATTCTGCTTTCAGGCATCATTGTTTAACATCGGTGCAGAGGGGCAGTTAAACCTTGGAGTTTTCGTAATGAGTATTGTGGCCTACATGTTCGATGATTATCTTGGAATATTTATACTTCCTATTGCTATTGCTATAGGGGTTGCTGTTTCTGCTTTCTGGGGATTCATACCTGCATACATAAAGATAAAAAGAGGTGTGAGTGAAGTTATCACAACAATAATGATGAACTTCATATCTCTTGCACTGATTAATTATTTCCTGATAGAGTTTCTTGCTGTTAAATCAACTGTCAGGACTGAAAAGATACTTGACGTTATTAATATTCCCAAACTTTCAGTATTCTCAGACTACTTTGAAGGCTCATCTGCAAACTTAACATTCTTCTTCGCTATTGCTCTTGCAGCTGCGACATATTTCATATTCTACAAGACAAGTTTTGGGTACAAACTGCGTGCTGTAGGGCTTAACCCTAAAGCATCAAGGTATCTTGGGATTAATACTAATAAGATGACTATAATAGCATTTATGATTGGAGCAGGTATTACTTCATTAGTCGGTTTGAATTTTGTTTTTGGTTACAAAGGATACTATGAATATGGCTTTTCGAATAATCTCGGTTTCACTGCTATTGCTGTTACTCTGCTCGCAAAGAACAATCCGATTGGTATTATATTCACTGCATTGTTGTTCGGAATAATGGATTACGGCGGACTTTCTGTAAATACATTAGTACCGAAAGAAATTATGCTTGTGTTTCAGGCACTGGTTATTCTTTCCATTCTATCGTTTGACCGTATCATTAAAATATATTATCTGAAAGAGAAATAAATGTTAGAGAGTATAATTACATATTCGTTCTTCATGCAGGTCTTCAGGATGTTCACGCCGTATTATCTTGGAGCAAGTGCTGCTACTTTCTCTGAAAGAAGCGGAGTGGTGAATATTGCAATCGAAGGGTTTATGATTATTTCTGCTTTCTCTTATGCTGCCATAACCATCGCAACACAGAATCCGTATTTAGGACTTTTAGGTGGAATAGTTATTGGTGTTTTATTCAGTCTTTTCTTTTCCTTGTTTACGATAAAGTTAAAAATAAATCAAATCGTTATCGGTGTGGGGTTTAACCTTTTAATGGCAGGGCTTGCCAAGTTCTTAATGCTTTTATTCTTCCATAGCTCGAGCAATACACCCGGGTATCCGCATATACCAAGACTTCCGTTCTTAAAATCGATTCCGATGATTGGCGATTTAACGGGTGATTCAATCATCATCTTTGCATTGCTGCTTGTGTTTATTTCTCAGATAGTACTGTTCAAAACACGTTTCGGTTTGCGTCTGCGTTCAGTGGGAGAAAATCCCGAAGCAGCAGAAACACTCGGTATAAAAGTCAGACTGTATAAATCAGGCGGAGTGATTATCTGCGGATTGTTAGCATCGCTGGGTGGAATATGGCTTGCATCAAATCAGGGTTCGTTCAGTGACGGTATGATTGCAGGAAGGGGATACATTGCTATTGCTGCTATGATAATCGGTAAATGGAAACCTGTGAATATATTCTTCGCGTGTCTGATGTTTGCATTCTTTGAGAGTCTTGAAATAGCACTACAGATTTCAGGTTCGGGAATACCGTCCCAGTTTGTACAGATGCTTCCTTACCTTATTACTATACTTGTTCTGATTGGATTTGTGGGCAAAACCAAACCGCCTGCGGCTGACGGAATACCTTATTAATCTTATCTCTTACCTTTCCTTATATCTTCACCCCAGAGCAATTTTTCATTCAGCGTATTAAAGAAAGACCAGTTATGTTTCTTTATTGCTTTTAAAGAATACTCAGTCTTTTCAATTATAATTTCAAGCGGTGCTTTTCTGATTATTCCATTAAACCCGTCAGGTGTTATTCTCACTTTCTCTTTGTTGTAAGATTTAATCATTATCGTACCTGAATCAGGAACAATAACAGGTCTGAAATTAAGCGAATGTGGGCAGATAGGAGTGATTATAAATACTTTACTGAACGGAGTTATGATTGGTCCACCTGAACTAAGCGAATAGCCTGTGGAGCCTGTTGGTGTTGAAACCAGCACGCCATCTGCATAAAACCTTCCGACAAATTCCTTATTGTAAAATATCCCAAGTTCAACCATCTTTATAGAATCGCACTTGTCTATTACAATCTCATTCAATGCACTGAATACATACTTCTTGTTCACTGTACACTTCGTAAGACATAAATCTATAGTCTTGTATTTTCCCTTTATTACATCGTTAAAGAAAGTCTTAATCTCAGACGGCATAACATCCGACATAAATCCGAGAGTACCAAGGTTAATTCCTATTATAGGTTTGTTTGAATCATTGATGTGTCTTGTAGAATTAAGAAATGTACCATCTCCGCCGATTGATACGATTATATCAGATTTCTTAATCAGGGAATCTATAGGAAATAAATTGTGCTTCAGGTTCAAAGGACGGAGTTCTTCCTTCAAATCTGAATCTATATAAAAGGGGATATTCTTGTCGCTAAAGTACTTGATGATTGTCTTTAATACTTTATCAATCCCTTTCTTGCCTTTATTTCCTATAATCCCGAATATCATAATTATTCCTTATCCAGTTCTTTACCGGATTCATTAACGTAGTTTAATCTGAGGTCAGAAACTATATGTTCGAGTACTTTTGTTTCTTCTTCAGTGAAACCTTCTTTAGCTTTGTTCAAAAGCATATCAACCATATCTATCGATACAGAAGCTGCTTCGAGGTTCTTTTCTATGACTTCGGTCATAGGGTTTTTAATCTTTCCGAGATTCATCATTGCCTGCATCTGCAGGGAATATACGAGTGCTACAAAAAGTTCAGAGGATTTGTCTTTGTCCATCGTTTTTAATCTTATTTAAGTTAATATTTTTTAATACGAAAACTAATGATATAAAATAGAATAATAATGTTACAACTTCCCAGTCGCCGAAATTCCATTCAAAAATACCTGAAATATGGAAAGAAATCATAGATAAAATTATTCCCCATAATAATGTCCTGTCAAATTCATCAGTGGCATTCCTGCAATCCCTTATGGAATAGTAAAACAGTGAAATCCAGAACAACAAATAGAATATCAGACCCGTGATACCTGTAGTCACGAGTATCATCACTAAATTACTGTGAAAGTGCGAACCCTCTCCGTGAAATTCAGGTGTCTTATAAAGTTTATAAACTTTGGTTATCTCATTGTCGCCTACACCTAATACAGGGTGGTCTTTAAATACCTGCATACCCACGCCCCACATTACCAGCCTCGATTTATTACTCGGATGGTTTGCATCGAATATGCTCTTAGTTCTTTCCTTAACTGATACAGGAGAAACAACCCAGACGATGCTTATAAAAAGTATAAACGAAACGAGAAACTTCCAGTTCCTGAAGACACCATAAATAACCAGTGATACAAATACGGCTAAGTATACATTCCTTGATTGTGTAAGGAACAGCGAAAGTATTATAGGTATTAATGTAATCGCGAGATATTTCTTCTTTACGTTGTAAGTTTTCTTTGTAATCAGAAAAGGCAGAGTAGTCATCAGCAACAGCATTTTCATCTCACCGTTTGTGATTGGATAAGTAAAGTAATCAATTCTTATCTCGGCAAAACTGGCAGTGAGTAAGTTAGCAGTTAAATTAACAGCAAACTTATAAAGTTCAACGCAGGAAAGCAGTGAAAAGACTGCGAGTATTATCGCCAGGTATTTTAGAATAGTCTCTCTGGATTTGATAATTCCAGGATTTGCAAAAAACACTAATACCAGTAAGTATCTCTTGATACCTACAACTGCATCGTCAGGGAATACTGCAAATATTCTTGAGAACAGTTCTATAAGTACAAAGGCCGTGATAGTTATTAATACATACTTATACTCTTTAAAAAGAAGTCTGAAAGAAGATGCGTCCTTTTCTCTGTAGATTTTATATCCCCAGAGCACAACCCAGGTTGCAAGTGAGACAGAAGAAAGTGCCATAAAGAAACCTATGGTCGCCATCTGCAGAATGATGAAAAATGCGATTATGTTATTCAGGTCAATCTTCTTACTGTATATTCTCAATCTTATTCCTCTGTAGGTTTAAACTGAATCTCGTAAAGTTTCTTATAAAGTCCTTTGTTGTCAACTATCAATTCCTCATGCGTACCGCACTGCACTATACTGTTCTCATCAATCACAATTATCTTATTGGCATTCTTTATTGTAGAAAGTCTGTGTGCTATAACAATTGATGTCCTGTTCACCATCAGGTTGTCTATTGCAGCCTGTACGATGCTTTCCGACTCAGTATCGAGTGATGATGTAGCTTCGTCAAGTATTAGTATCTGAGGGTTCCTTAGTAGTGCTCTTGCGATGGCGAGTCTCTGCTTCTGCCCGCCTGAAAGTTTCAATCCTCTTTCGCCGACTACCGAATCAAACCCTTGCTGAAGATTATCTATGAACTCGAGTGCATTAGCATTCTTTGCGGCAGATAAAAGTTGTTCGTTTGTTACATTCTCCAGTCCGAATACGATATTATTCCTGACAGTATCATTGAACAATATTGTCTCCTGCGGAACAATACCTATCAGACTTCTGAAGTCTTCTACCTTAATATCTTTTATGTTTATTCCGTCTATTAAAATCTCTCCCGAAGTAACATCGTAAAACCTTGCGATTAAATCTACGAAGGTTGACTTGCCTGAGCCAGAAGGACCTACAACTGCAAGTATTTCGGATTTGTTAATCTTCAGGTTTATGTCTTTTAATATATAATTATCTTTGTCGTAGTAGAATGAAGCGTCCTTGACTTCTATTGAGTTTTTGAATGTGCTGAACGGTACTGCATTCACAGCTTCATTTACTTCAACAGGGTAGTCGAGTATTTCAAATATCCTTTGTCCTGATGCTGCCGATTCCTGTATCCTGTTGGACACAGTGGAAAGGTTCTTGATTGGAACTACCAGTTGAAAGAGAATGAACAGAAATCCGAGGAACTCTTCGGGTCTCAGAGTATTGTAAATTAAAATCTCTCTTCCTCCAAACCAGATGATTCCCACACCCGCAAGTATAGTAAGAAACTCAGAGATAGGGGATGCGAGTTCACTCGTGATGGAAGTCTTCATCAGTAATCCATAATGCTTGTCATTTTCCTGTCTGAATACATTGTTCCTGTACTTCTCTGCTTTGAAAGAACGTATAATCTTTGCACCGTATATTGTTTCATTAATCACAGAGAGTATCTCAGAAAGTTTTTCCTGCACTCTCTGACTTCTTCTGCGGAGTGATGAACCAATCTTTGCTACTATCAGAATAGTAACAGGAAACACTGCAAACGACATCAGTGTCATCTGCCAGCTTATAGATAGTGAAAGTATTAAATATATTAATATTAAAAGCGGGTCTTTTATAAGGTTCGAAAACGCCGCCGAGATACCTGACTGAATGGCATTAATATCGTTGGTCATTCTTGAAATAAGGTTGCCTGTCTTTTCCTGTGTGAAATACCTTATAGAAAGTTTATTAACCTTCTCATACATCTCGTACCTGATGTCCCTCAGAACACCTTTTTCAACGTACTGCATAAACACTGACTGGAAAAATCCTGTTACGTTCTTCAGCAGGAATGCAGCCAGTATAAGCAGTGAAATCTTGAGTATAGCGGATTCTTTTGAACCGCTCAGAATATACTCTTCAAATACTTTCTGAATGCTCTGATAGAAACCTGTTATATTACCCGTTGCAGGAACATCTGTCTGTTGTCCGCCAGTGAATAAAGTCTTCAGAAGTGGAATGGTTAAGTATATCGAGAGGGCACTGAATATCGAAAAGAGAACCGACATTATTATTGAGTAATAGATATACTTGTTATACTTCTTTATGTACTTAATTATTCTTAAATATATTTTCACTTCTTTTCCTTATTCTGTAATTCCCAGATTTTCATGTATGTGAGCATTCTGGTAATTGCGTCAAAATTAAATACCATTAATCCGTATATCCCGTCTCTGAACCCGCCTTTAAAAATGTACTGCACTACGAACGATTTCAAAGGCTGAATAAATATAGCGGTAAATCCAATGTTACCATTCTTAGATTTCTCTTCGGCTTGCATATTAGAATATCCGTTTACTCTGTTCATAAACTCAAACACAGACTGTACAGTGTAATGAATAATATCGCTTTTCATGGTGCCTGTTTCACCCGTCACTTCGTATCCTTCGTGTACGAGTTTGTCTGAAATAGAAACATTGTCCCTGTTAAATAACCTCATTTGATACCCTGGATACCAGCCACCGTGCTTAATCCATTTACCAAGAAAGAAGTTTCGTCTTGGAAGTTTAAAGCCCTTAAAAACAAGGTCGTTAGACTTTAGACTTGAAAGTATTTCATCCTTTAATTCTGGGGAGCATCTTTCATCTGCATCAAGAACAAGCACCCAGTCCTTGGATGATTTGGCGAGTGCAAAACTCCTTTGCTTAGCAAAACCTTCCCATTTATTGGTGAATACCTTGTCAGTATATCTTTTAGCAATTTCAACTGTGTTATCGGAGCTTTCGCCATCGACAACTACAATCTCATCTGCCCATTGTACACTTTTAAGGCAATCCTCGATGTTCTTTTCTTCGTTCTTGCAAATAATGTTTACTGATACCAAAGTATATATTTATTGTCAGGTAATTTACGCAAAGGCAGGCAAATATGTAATTGAAAAATAAATCGTCTTTTAGTAAAGTATTCCACTTAATTTAGTGTACAAACCATTTCATGAATGCATATGTCGATATTTTCTATCCATAATGTTATGTAGAATAAACGTTTAACCCAGTTGGAAACTACATCATTCCTCCAAAAAACCAAATTTGCCGTTGTAGAAATCATCGAATGCCTGAATAATTTCTTCTCTTGTGTTCATTACGAACGGTCCTTTTGCATCTATTGGCTCGTTGATTGGCTCGCCGCTTAGTACGAGGATAATAGAATTTTCCTGTGCTTCGATTATAAAAGTTTGACCTGCATTTTCGAAGAGGACAAAGTTGTTTACTGCCGCTGTTGTACTTCCGTTTATTTTTACTGCACCTTCAATGACGAGGATTCCTGTGTTGTATTCCGCAGGAAATGAAAACTCAGCTTTCCCGTTTTTGTTTAACTTTGCATTCATCATATGGATTGGTGTGAATGTGGAAGCCGGTCCTTTTGTGTCTTCATAATTTCCTGAGATTACTTCTATTGTTCCGTTGTTGTCGGGTAATGTGTGTTTACCCATCGTGTCGTTTGTGATTGCCTGATATTTCGGTTCTGACATTTTATACTGAGAGGGGAGATTTACCCAGAGTTGTACCATGTGCATGTCGCCGCCCTGTTCGGACCATTTTTTCTCGTGATATTCTTTGTGGAGCACACCCGATGCGGCTGTCATCCACTGGACATCGCCTTCTCCGATGATTCCGCCCGCACCTGTACTGTCGTGATGTTCAACTTTCCCTTTGTATGCAATCGTTACTGTTTCAAAACCGCGGTGCGGATGAACTCCAACTCCACGTGGTGTATCAGATGGAGGGAAGTAAAACTTTGCGCCGTAGTCAAGCAGTATGAACGGACTCATCCTTTTCATACTGAGTTCACGGACTCCAGGAATAAAATTGTGTACACGGAAACCGTCACCAACAAAGTGGTACTGCGGAGGTGCGATTATTTTCTCTGCGTCTTTTACTGACATACAATGTAAATGTTAAATATTAATTTAATAGATATTATGCGATTAAAGTTTCTAAACTGATAATGAGGATGTAATTCAGGGGAAAGAGAACGGATAAAACTCCGCTCAGTTTACTACAGTTTCTTTTATCTTATCCATTGCTTCAGGTGTTAAAGGTTTAGACAGGTAACCTTTGACGAAAGGATATGTACCTGCTTTCTCAATGTCGCTGTTGTCGATGGAAGACGAGAGCATATACACATCACAGCCCATACATTCGTCGTTCTTGTATTTACTGAATTCATCGAGGAACTCGAAGCCGTCCATTACGGGCATACGGATATCGAGAAGTATAACAAAGTCGCATTTTTCTTTATTCCTGAGCTTATTCTCAATGAATTCGAGTGCTTTCTCGGCAGAAGTGAATGCATCAATATCCTTTGCGAGACCTGACATTTCAACAGAGTATTTTGATACCATGTTGAATACTTCTTCATCGTCGATCAATAAAAAGTGTCTCATTCTTTTATTACTTTAATATTGTTAATTGTGTTAATATTGTCAATTATTATTAAAAATTCAGTGTATTTACCTTCTTCTGATTTTACGCTGATAGTACCTCCGAGTTTAGTTACGATTTCCCTGCAGATGTAGAGACCGAGGCCCGTGCCCGGGGTTGTATTGGAAATTCTTATGAACATATCAAATATTTTACCGATGTGTTTTTCGGGGATGCCTTCCCCGTTGTCTCTTATAGTGATTGAGATTTTATTCTTAATCTTTTTACAGGTAACTTTTACGAAGGATTTTTCATCCGAGTGTTTTCTGTATTTAACAGAATTTGTTATAATATTTTTCAGGAGAGTATTAATCCTGAACCTGTCCGAAACGAGTCTTATTCCGTTTTCAATATCCATCTGAAGGTCCATTTCTTCTATATGGTAGTATCTGAGACTTTCATAGATATTCTTAACCATATCCCTCAGGTCGATTTCCTCATACTTGAGTTCAAGTCGTGAATTTCTTGAATATTCGAGAATTTCCTGAATGTTATCGTCAAGTCTTGTAGCGGATCCATCAACGAGATTCAGGTATTTTTTCTGCAAAGTTGCATTGCCATCTTCGTATGAGATAAGGTTCAGAAGGCCTTTCATAGCAAGCAGTGGAGCACGCAGATCGTGAGTTATGCTGTAAACAAAGTTATCGAGTTCGGAGTTTATCTTTTTAAGTTCTACGTTATTCCTGATAAGGTCTTCTGTCGCATTTTTCCTGGCGGTTATATCCGTGATAAATGCTGCGACCAGTTCGGTCTTACCGTGTTTAAGGTTGTATGAAGCTATATCGGCGAATATAACAGAACCGTCCTTTTTCACAAACGGTATTTCATAAGCCGACTTTGATGTTCCTGATGCCATTGAACTGAAATGGTTGATAACTTTTTCAATAGAATCAGGCGGGTGGATATCAGTTAATCCCAGGTTCAGTATTTCGCTTTTGTCGTATCCGAGCATATTGCATATAGACTGATTTGCATACCTGAATTTAGCGGATTCAACTTCAGCAATCAGGATTCCGTGCGGAGTACCTTCAAATATCATTCTGTACCTGCGTTCACCTTCTTCAAGAGCCTTTATAGAAATATTGCGCCGTTCTTCGACTGCGATAGCGGCTGCGATAATTTCCATTATCTGCCTGTCATTTTCAGTTGGTACATAATCAACACTGTAAACAATTTCAAGCACTCCGACTGTTTCGTTTTCAAGTGTAACTGCACAGCCGAGGCAGGATTTCATAATGGATAATCTGCACTGGAACTCTGTTCTGAGTGTTTCGATATCTTCGTACCTGAAATTCCTGAAATTGTTGCTTGAGTAACGTTTAAAAATATTTTCACAATAATTACAGGACTTAGTATCCTCTCCGCAGGTGCCGATTTTCTTAAGGTTGTCATCTTCCAGATAGTAATACGTGAACAGTTCGGAGTTCATCATTTCGGCGCAGAGTTTTACGAGCAGGTAAATGTTGTCTTTAGGGTTTGTACCGAAGTTCAGAAAACTTTCCGTAATTCTGGAAAGTCTTTCTCCCAGTTTGTCGATTCTTTCAGAGTGCTGAAGGATGGTACGGTTTTTTCTTCTTGTAACTGCCTGAGCAAGAACCTGCTGTGCGAAGACATTGAAGATTATTTCCCTGTCCTTATCGAGAGGGTCGTAGAGCAGTGAGCCACCCACGGTAATACCGCCGAGAATTATAAGAGATATACTGTTTTCAGTATCGTAGTACCTGACGCCGTAAGCACGGCTGAAAGGGAGAAAAGGTTTTAATGAGTCAAAAGCAGAAGACTCAAACCTAAGAACATTTCCGTCAGATTCAGATTCAAACAGAGAGCCGAGCATAGAGAATACCCTTGGATAATTCTCCACATCCACGTCAATACCTTCCACGCCGAAAACAGGTATCTCGGACATATCAGTATATCCTGCAATAACGAGCCCTGCTTCTACCTCGAAGATATCAACGATTGCTTCGGCAGCGAGTTTAGCGAATTCCGCATCTGTTATATCGACGAATGCACTTTTGTTGAAAGAGTGCATTCTTCTGTGCATCGTGATTTCGATATCAAGTCGGTTTCTGGTGTTGATAAGTTCCTGTTCAACAGCAGAAAACCTTGTAACTCTAAGTTGCAGGTCGTTATACCGTTTCAGGAGTTCATCTTTCGTGCCTGAAAATACGGATACTCCGTCTTTATTCTTTTTCTTTTCAGCCATTTACCTTTTATTTCCTGTAAATTGCATAAAGTGCAGTTGTATAATTATGATAAGTATTCTTTCCGCCAAGTTTTGCAAACTCACCGAAGCCGTACATACCAAGCCAGGGCGGGCATTCACCGTTTTCTATGAACGGGTGCTGCATTCTGTTAACGAGTTCTTCTTTCAGTATTCGGTTAAAGAGGAATCTTCCGCGTGCGAGACAGTCTGCATGAAACACGGCAACAACTTTTTTCCCTTTATTTCTATCTGCCATGGAATTTACCATTCTGTCCATTTCATTAAAGATAAGTTCTTCGTCGCGTTTAGTAAGCCAGAGTTTAGTACCTTCTTTTACAGAGACTGAATATAAAATTGAATTATCTTCGTGACTTGTGACAACTCTGAGTATATGTTTATTGCCGTATTCCTTAGCGAGTGCGGGAGAAAGTTCTTCTGCTAGAGCGCCGATAGGAATGGAATCTCCGCAGGTTGCAGAATCAGGAAGTCCGAGTCTGTTGAGGTATTCAGTCCAGGCGGGTTTACCGTCGAGTTCAATTATTTTATATCCGTCTGATTTAGTTACAGTCATAGGTTCGCCGATTGCGACGAATCCGTGAGTTGCCTGAGTATCGACCACGAGTGTCGGGTCTGCGAAGCCGACCAGAAAAATGCCATGTTCGAAAACTGCCGAATCAACTGCCTGGTAACTGATGACACCGCGCATATTATCGGATGATGTAGCACCGAAGATAGTGACTTCAGTTCCAAAAACTTTTTCTATTGCGGCGATACAGAGGTCGTTATCTATATCAATACCCGAAGCGAGGAAATATATCATATTGATACTCTTGTTTTTCGAGTAGATGTCCTGCGCAGTTGCGAGACATTTCTCATAGGAGTTGTGTCCGTAAATGCCGTCTGAATGTGCAACGGCAAATTCCTTTCCGCGTACTGCCATAATGGCAATATCTTTCATCGATTCGCTGACGCCTTCTTTACCGATGATTCCACAGCAGGAAGACGCGACAACCACAGCATCAGGCGCGAGTTTTTTTGCCTGAGCAGTAAGTTCAGAAAAATTGTGTCCGATAGATGCGTTGATAAATATCAGGTCGCAGTTTTTAACATCATTACCCAATGCAGATTCCATGCATTCGGAAATACCCCTTGCTGCATTAACAGTCCTTGTACTTGCCGAGAAAAATTCTAACATTTAATTAACCCCTTTACTCCATTAAATTATAATAAATAGTATTATTTGTACGTTATCACAAATATATATTAAAAAATTCATACAATTATTCAAAATAACCCTATTTCATAAATTTAGCAATCAATAAGCATATATTCACGAATATAATCCTACAAGCGACAGTTAGCTTAGGTAAGCGAAGAGTTTTTTGTTGTTTTATTCTTCGTTAATCTTACCTTTTGATAGTTAATTCTGTATGTTTTTCGTTAAACTTTATTGATGTTCGTTGTTGGTTGTTCGTTGTTGGTTGTTCGTTGTTGGTTGTCCGTTCATCAGCCCAGCAAGACGGCGGAGAACAAAGTGAAGAAATGGAACACGGGTAAGAGCAATTATCAATTAAGAGATAGAGAAGAAATTGAACGCATGTAAGAGCAATGATGAATTCAGAATTATGAATTAAGAGAAGGGATGGAAATTTATGCGGCGGGTTTTAGAAAGAGATTTAACTTTAAGAGATTTAACAATAAATAATTAAAGATGTATTTCTGCAGATGTGCAGAGTCACGGGAGTTATGAAGTATTTTATTACTGATATTTGTGTTTTAATGTTATATTTTAAATCTTAAAATTGAGGGTACTTCTTTGCGGCAATTTCTCTCCGGCGCTTTAAGTGTCATAAATTTTAATGTTTTTAATAATTATATTTAATCTTAAATGAAAAGAATATTCAGTTTTATTGTAGTATTTGCTCTGACGTTAAGTGCATGTGCAGGATTGAACGCTCAAAGTAATTCTTACTGGAATGACGTTTCACTGTCTGAGGTACAGTCATCTGGTGAGAGGGCAATCGTACCTGAAAAGTACAGAGTATTAACCCTGAGTTTAACAGAAATCAGGAACGTACTTTACTCTGCTCCTCAGGAGAAGGATGTGTACGCGGGGAATTCGAACACAGTACTTTATCTTCCATTGCCTGACGGCGGTTTCGGCAGTTTCAGGATTGTTGATTCTCCAGTTATGGAAAAAGGTCTTGCAGACAAATATCCTGATATGAGAACTTATCTCGGAAAGGGGATTGATGACCCGTATGCAACAGTGAGGCTTGATATAACTCCCGCAGGATTTCATGCGATGATAATGACTGTGTCTGAAATGATATTCATAGACCCGTTTGCTAAAGGGGATACGTATAATTATATAAGTTATTTCAAAAGGGATTTTAATCCGATAAACAAAGAATTTCATTGCGATGTTTTATCAAAAGATGATGAAGTAAAGAAAACAAATGACGATAAATCTCCTCTGGTTTTTGAAGGGAATCTTCATACGTACCGTGTAGCAATAGCGGCGGATGGCGAATACACTGCCTATCACGGCGGAACGGTTGCTCTTGGTCTTGCGGCAGTTGTTACTGCGCTCAACAGAGTTGACGGAGTTTACGAAAAGGAATTATCAGTAAGGATGGTACTTGTTGCGAACAACAATTTACTGATTTACACGAATGCTGCAACTGACCCGTACACAAACAATAACGGCGGGACAATGCTTTCAGAAAACCAGACGACCTGTGACAACGTAATAGGTTTTGCAAATTATGATATCGGTCACGTATTCAGTACAGGCGGAGGCGGAGTTGCATACCTTGGATGTGTATGTGCAAGCAATAAGGCAGGCGGTGTAACGGGCTTATCTGCTCCGATAGGTGACCCGTTCTACATAGATTATGTGGCTCACGAAATGGGACATCAGTTTGGCGGTAATCATACTTTTAACAGTACAACAGGTTCATGCGGAGGCGGTAACAGGACTGCAAATGCAGCATACGAACCCGGAAGTGCTTCAACAATTATGGGATATGCAGGTATTTGTTCTCCGAACAATCTTCAGAATAACAGCGATGCATATTTTGTTGCTAAGAGTTTACTAGAGATGAGTGCATTCACTGTTGGCGGAGGGTGGTCGTGTGCAGTAGTAACAACGACAGGCAATCATAATCCTGTAGTAACTGTCGGAACTGCATCAGGCAAAACAATTCCCATCTCGACTCCTTTTACTGTTACAGGTAGTGCAGTAGATTCTGACAGTGACCCATTGACATACTGCTGGGAAGAATATGATTTAGGTGCTGCAGGAAACTGGAATGCACCTGTTGGGAATGCTCCTATATTCAGGTCGTTCTCGCCTGTTACAACAGGTTCCAGAACGTTTCCGAAACTATCGAGTTTACTTAATAATGCACAGGTGATTGGCGAGATAATGCCAACTTACACAAGGTCACTGATTTTCAGGCTTATTGCAAGAGACAACAAGACAGGCGGCGGAGGTTTTGGCTCAGCAACTCTTTCAGTAGGAGTCTCGGCAACAGCGGGACCATTCCTTGTTACATCTCCAAACACGGCAGTAACTCTGAATACAAACATACCGCAGACGATAACTTGGAATGTTGCAAATACAACTGCTGCACCTGTAAGTTGTGCAAACGTCAACATTAAATTATCCACGGACGGCGGTACTACTTTCCCCACAACATTAATATCGAACACTCCGAATGACGGGGCTGAAGTTGTAAACCTTCCTGTGGTTTCAACCACAACTGCAAGGATTAAGGTGGAAGCAGCAGATAATATATTCTTCGATATATCGAACACGAATTTTACTATAACTACAGTATCAGGAATTACAAATCAGGGTTCTGAACCTTTAATGTTCAGGCTGTCACAAAATTTTCCGAATCCGTTCAATCCGATCACGATGATTAACTTTGTTATTCCAGAAAAGTCGGCTGTATCATTAAGCATCTATGATATGAGTGGAAGGTTAGTTTCGAAACTGATAAACAATGAAGTCAGGACAGAGGGTGCTTATTCATACCAGATTGACGGAAGTTCGCTTTCCAGCGGAATGTATGTTTACAGATTATCAGCCGGTAAGTTTACCGAAACACGAAAGATGATACTTCTGAAATAGACAGATAATAAATAGATTTTAAGAGAGCCTCCAGTATTAAAATGGGGGCTTTTTTATTTGTGGGTAGGACTACAGCATAAATTTGATAACTATTTTATATCTAAGGCGATTAAAGTGAATTAGATGATGTGAATATAACGTATGTATTGAAAATAGAGTGATAGAGGTCCAGTAAGAAATTTATCTAAATTTTGCATTAACCAAGTTCAAAAGTTGTTACTCCGAATACTTTGCTAATATCAATATCGGGTTGCTGTTTTGTGTACATACGTGCAGTCTCGAACACTTTTGTCATTCTGTATTTTAGAGCGAGTGCAACTGCGTCCTCGTTTATTTCTGGAGTATCGAGATACACAGCAGAATCTTTTTCAATCAGATTATTTGCTGATACAAAAAGCTTCTCAGCCAGAACTTTTTTGTCAGCGAAAAGGGGACCGACCTTGTATCCTTTAAGGCACTTTCTGATTACGCAATATCCTGAGAGTTTACCGTCAACTACAGCAGCGAGGGAATGGCTATCGGGCATATCAAGCCAGCATTTAAGAAAAGCAGGTCTGGTTACAGGGAAGAGTTCTGAATCATAGTGGAGCAATTCTGCGAATGAGACTTCCGAGGCAGGAACGATTTCAGGGAATGTATCATTCGTTCTGAAAGATTTACCTTCGTAACGAATGTTATTGTATGCAAGACTGAATCCAGACTTTTTATAATTTGACTGCTGTTCAACAACACCGTCAAGACCTATATTCTTCGCCTTCAGATAATCGATAGCAGTGTTCCAGATTTTAATGCCGTAACCTTTGCTTCTGTACTCGGGTCTGACTATATAAAAACCCATAAAGCCAAATTCATTATCGTAGGCAACGGCTGATATACAGGCAATCGGTTCATCGTTAATAAGACCTAAAAAAAAGCCACTTGTATCTGTGTTATAAAAACAAATAGCATCGTGCAGACCGGGATTCCAGCCTTCATCAGCGGCCCATTTAACAGCGATGGTGCTGACTTCATCCTTCGTCATTCTTCGGATTGTGTATTGGGTTTTCATAATTTAATTACTTACTCAGGGCGAAATCTATAGCACCCTCGTCCCATTCGGCACTGTTTCCGATTGCGGGGATAACTTCTTCGGGCAGGTTTACAAATTTCCACATCTGGAGATGTTTGGCGTTCATAAAGTTTTCCGTAACGCATCTTTCAAGCATAGTTATAAGCGGGTCGTAGTAACCGCAGGTATTCAGGATTACGATAGGTTTAACGAAAAGTCCGAGTCTTTTGAGCGTGATAGCTTCGAGAAGTTCTTCGAGTGTTCCGCTGCCGCCGGGTAAGGCGACGAGTGCATCGACATCAACAAGAAACTTTGCCTTGCGTTCGTGCATTGTGTTAGTATAGACAAAATCAGTTACTCCTTTATGTCCCCATTCAACTTCGTCCATAAACTTAGGCATAATACCTTTAATCTTTCCGCCTCCTGCGAGAACTGTGTCTGCAAGTTTTCCCATAAGACCGTGAGCACCTCCCCCGAATACAACTTCTACGTTAGATTTCAGAAATTCTTTACCAAGCTTTTCGGTTGCATCGAAGTATTTTTTATCAACAACGGGACTTGACGCACAGTAAACGCAAATTCTCATTTAATTTAATCCTCTTTTATAAAATTAAGTTTAGTATCTTCAACAAGAAAGAGCAGGGGAGCGATAGTTACTTTCGGGTAACGTTTGCGAAGCCGTTGAGTTTCGCCCAGGACGAAATCTATCTCACTGCCGATTTCGAATGTTGGTGCAAACTGATTAAAATGTTCAATTGCTCTGTCTTCTTCCCAGCCAGCATTGTCCATAAGCCCTTTTACAAATTCGTCTTTGCGTGAAACAAGGTTTACCATAGCACAATGGTTGTGGCCTATTACTGCTATGTACTTCACTTTCCCGATTGCTATTGCATAAGAAACTTTAAATTCGCTGTGTCTTAAATTTGCACCGCCAGAGCGGATTACGAATGCAAAATTTTCCGGAATGTGAAGATGTTTTCGGTTATCCATACACATACCAACAAGCAGCTGAGCATTATTGTAAGTCTCGAGCTGTCTTCCAAGATTGTGGTATTCAAACAACAGCTCTATCGGAGTGTTCCTGTATTGTGGAAGTATATCTTCCTTTTTTTTAACTGATATTAGTCTGTTCATTCTGATTGTAAATTTATTACAATTTACAATATTTCTGATTATTAGAAAATGCACTCGCATAGTTTAGAAAAGATTCCGGAAATATGAAATACTAATTTGTTACAGCAATTATAACAAATATAATGCGTATTTGTGTTCTGTAATCAATTAAAATACATTCTAAGGCATAGGCTTAGCTTTTAATGCATGAAACTGTTAACTGATGTTTAGTCTCTGTTTTCTGAATACTGACTCATAATCTTCCGTAGATTGTTGAAATCTATTGGTTTGGTTATGTATTCATTACAGCCGGCTTCAAGCGCTAGTTCTCTCTCACCTGGGAAGTTGAAAGCAGTCTGTGCTATAATCACAACCTTACTGTTGAATAACCTTATCTGTCTTGCGGCTTCGTTACCGTTAATTATGGGCATATCTATATCCATTACGATAAAGTCTATATCTGGATTTGCACGGCAGGTATCAACAGCATCCTTTCCTGTTCTTACTGTAATAATCTCTCTGCTTATTTTGTCTAAAGAAATAGATATAAGTTTTCCCGATATCTCATCGTCTTCGGCGATTAAAACCCTGAGCTTTTTAACTGCTGCTTTTTTGCCTTTGGTTACGGACCTTATATTCCTGAGGTTATTTAATGCAGAAGGTCTTACTGGTATTGTAAAATAGAAACCTGTGCCTTTACCTTCTTCGCTTTCAAAGTAAATATTCCCGCCGAGCATTTCAGTATATGCTTTTGCTATAGTCAGTCCAAGTCCTGCACCTTCAAATTGTTTAGTATTGGTCTCATCAACCTGCCTGAACGGTTCGAATACTATTTCTTTCATTTCTTCAGAAATCCCAATACCTGTATCTGTTACCGAAAACGCAAAATAATCACCTGATTCCCTGCATCCGATTTGAACGTTACCTTTTGTCGTAAATTTTATCGCATTGTTTACTACGTTCGATATCACGGTAAACACTTTCTCACTGTCTGTATACACTATAGCTTCACTGTCAGTAAGGGACTTATCATAAATCAGATTAATATTCTTGTTGTCAGCATCATGTTTATATAATGCACATACTCTTTCCATTAGCGTGTTTATGTTTGTTTCCTCTTCGGATATTTCGGTCTGTCCTGATTTAATCAGTGATATGTTTACAATATCATTTATCGTATTCAGCAAACGGTGACTGCTGGTTTCAATTATG
>JBMOHR010000003.1:0-44046 GCA_049317745.1 Ignavibacteria bacterium | reverse complement strand
GCAGCTGATTTGTAATCAGCAGGTCGGGGGTTCAAGTCCCTCTGCCAGCTCCAAGGAAAACCCCTGTAGACAGTACGTTTGCAGGGGTTTCTTCTTTTAGAAATGTTTTATTTTTTGTAATTGTCAGCACTTTTGTCAGCGATATTTTTGACATTATCATCTTTAGGAAGATTATTAAGCTCTTTTCTTAAATTGATTGCTGAAATAGCAGCATAGTATTTTCGTGTAGTTTTAGGGTCATCGTGTCCCAGCAGGTCTGCTATTTTTGCCTGGTCAACTCCCTTGGCTGCAAGGTATGAAGCAAAGGTTTTACGAAATGTTTTCAATGTATAAACATTCTTTTCGGTTATTTTCAAATATCTTTTAATTCTTTGAAATCTTTTTTCAACAATGTTTGAATTGAAATTTTTAAAGATCCTTTCCTCTTTTGGTGAGTTATTAATTTCTCTGAAAATATATTCTCAATGTAGGTAGTAGCTTTGGTTGGTGTTCCTCTTGACAGAATATTATCTAATATTGTTATTTGAGAATCAATTTCTAATGGTTCTAGTTCTGAATCTATAACTACGTCAAAATAGCTTAGATATTTTAATGTATCTTTCCAATCAATCCCTGCTGATTTGTCGGTGATAATTTCGTTAATACTATCTAAAATATAACCTGCGATAAATTGTTTTATCATTTTATGATTTTATTTAAACATGTCAGAAATCAAATAATACTTAATACTGGCCAGGTAAATGCTATTACAAGTGTAAACTAAACAAAATTTAAAAGACATAAAATGTTATTTTTTCATACTCTTTTAAAGTTACGTGGTGCTTTCTCCGAGTTTTTTTTGTGATACATTGAAACATATAATTGACAAATAAATCCTTTGCTGTCTGATATTTCATATATGTCAACCGGCATCTCAATGTTATACGCTCGTGTTGAACCTAATCTTTTATAAATTATTCTTTCGTCTTCCATGGTTTGTAGCCTGCCAAAATATGGAATGTGACCCGATGATGTCAGAACCGGAATGGGGTTAGTTCTGTCATAACCGAATTCACCTATGCCCCATGGTATTTCATCCTGATCGGTTGATTTCATACTGTTAATCATCTTTTTCTTTCTATCAAATAAATCTATTTGTTCTTTTACGATTGGATTATTCATTATGTTGTCCAATATATATTTAGGATTCGTCTTTAGTTCTTTTTCACATTTTTCGATGTAAGGTTTCAAAAGGGTTTCATTATCCTTGTTTAATTCAACAGCCTTTTCCATATCGGGTAATGCTTTTATAAAATCATTTATTACCAGATACATTAATCCTCGAGATAAATATGCTCTGTCATATACCGGATCTAATTCAATTGCTGAATTATAATCAATAAACATTTCACTATATTTCTCAAGAAGATTATACGCGAAACCTCTTTGTAAATAAAGTTCTTTAACTTCAGGGGCCATCGAAATAGCTGTTGAACAGTCTAAGATTGCTTGTTCATACTTTTTTATTTTGATGTAAGATTCAGCACGATACTGGTAAGCAATATATGCTTTGTCATTGAGTGTAATGGAATTTGTAAAATGCTCAATCGCATTCTGATAATCCTCTTTCTTAAAAGCGGCTATACCCAAATCATAACAATCCTTTGCTTGTATATTTTCATTCATAGTTTAAACATCAACTAGGTTGTTTGTATTAATACTAATTGTTCCAATAATTAGTTATTTTCACAGAACTGCTTTATTAATTTTCTTGCCGATGAATCTCCTAAAGATGCAGCAATATGCCAATCTTCACAGGCCTGGGATTTATTCCCAGAATAATAATTTGCCAATCCTCTGTTACGAAATATTTCGTATTTATCATGCTTTATGTGCTCTCCCTTCCCATTATGAAACATTTCTATAACTTTATTAAAATCCAATAAAGATTTACAATAATCGTTCATTGATAAGAAAGAATTACCACGCTTATTAAAAGATTCTATATTGTTAGAATTTAATTCAATTACTTTAGTAAAGTTATATATTGCTTCAAGAAATTTTTCCGATACCATATATGCTTCACCCAATGCATAATAAGCTTCTTCATATTCTTTATTAATGTCAAGAGCTATTTTGAAATCAGCTATTGCCCTATTTATATCGTAATATTCATTATCTTCATGATATAAATACATAGTTGAATAAATAAGACCACGGTAATAATATGCCTCCGCATATTTTGGATTTAATAATATAGCTTTATTATAATCCGATATAGCTTTTTTGCAATCAATATAATAAGGATCGTAAAAATTATCTACCGGGTTGTCTATCAGATCTCCATCCTCGTCAAAACTTGGCTTGAAAATATCAACATATTCTCCATCTTCGTCATAATCGTCGCTGTTTGGGGGTTCATTTTCCTCTATTTTTATTCCATCAATGATGATATCAGGCTCTATTGAATATTCCGAGAATTCTACAATACAATAATGATAAAAGAAGCCACGAGAAAAATACGCTTCAGCACTATTATTATTTAATTCGATGGCTTTTTCAAAATCAATCAACGCATATGAATAATGCTGTAACTTAATATAAGTATTACCGCGATTAATATATGCTTCTATATATTCTGGATTAGCATCTATCGCGTTAGTAAAATCTGATTTTGCTGACGGAAAATCATCCAAGATGAAATTAACTTTTCCCCTAAGGAAATATGCCAATTCATATTTTGGATTTAATTGAATAGCTTTAGAATAATCTGAAATTGAACTAGAATAATCTTTTAAATTATAATGAATAAATCCACGGTAAATATATGCATCAGTCGCATTAAAATATATTTTTAAAACATAATCCTCATAATATATATGTTCAGATTCTAGAGCTGTTGTAACATCAGACAACGCTTTTGATAAATCGTTTGAATAAAAATATGCTAATCCCCGATAATAATATAACAAAGCATATTTAGGATTTATTTCAATTGTTTTGTTATAATCTGAAATAGCGCTCTCAAAATCATGTGAATAATAATACGATAGTCCTCTGTAGAAATAGACTTTTATAGGCTCTACAGTCATTCCTGCTATGATATCTTCCTTGCAATCTAAAATCACGTTATTAAAAACGGCTATAGCCTTGGAATACTCTTTTAGACAATAATGCCATAGTCCCCTTGAGTAGTATGAGCAAAAACCTTGCTCAATATTTTTCATTAATATTGTAGATGATTCTACTGACAGGGACATAGGATTCGCCGCCTCTAATTTTATAAACTTTTCCATAAACTTCTTGATTTAAATCATCTATTTAAATAATATTTATTTAATGATTCTACACTCATTACAAATAGTTAAAATTATTTCTTATAATTCATTGGTTAAATAGTTATAGAAGCTAAACAAAATATGAAATAGATTAAATGGTATTTATTCATACTCTTTTAAAATTACGAGGAGCTTTCTCCGAGTTTCTTTTGTGATACATTGAAACATATAATCTACATATAAATCCTTTACTGTCAGATATTTCATATATATCAACTGGCATCTCAATATTGTAAACCGATGATGAACCTAGTCTTTTATATTTAACTTTTTCCCCGTCCATTGTCCGTAGTCTTGCAAAGTATGAAATATTTCCAAATGAGGTCAGTGTAGGTATTGGGTTTGTATCTTCATATCCAAATTCACCTATGCCCCAAGGAATTTCATCCTGATCAGTTGCCTTTATATTATCAATCATTTTGTTCTGCATATCAAACAGTTTCTTTTGTTCCTGTACAATTGGATTATTCATAAGTTGTTCAAATAAGTTCTTTGGATTTGCTTTGAGCTGTTTTTTGCATTCGTCAATATAAGGTCTTAAAATTGATTCATTGTTATTATTTAATTCAACTGACTTTTCCATATCTGACAACGCCTTTGAATAATCCTTTAATAAAAAATAACTTAAGCCACGTGATACATAGGCCTTTTCGTAGTCTAAATCTAATTTAATTGCTGAAGAATAGTCATTAATCGCATCATTATAATTTCTGAGATAATTGTTAGCGAGACCTTTTTCTAAATACGATTCTTTGTTGTTGGGTGATATCGATATGGCGGCCGAAAAATCTTTAATAGCCTTTCTGTACTTTTTAATACGAAAGTAAGCTGAAGCACGAGTCCTGTATACTTCAGAATTAGTATAATTAAGATTTATCGATTTTGTTGTAAGTTTAATGGCATCACGAAAAGCCGACTTATTAAATGCTGATAATCCTAATTCATAATATTCTTTTGCCGATTTATTTTCAACATTCAGTTTAAACATCATTTGATTTATCGTTTTTGTCATGCTCTGATTTAATAATTATGATTTCTTCAAGTACTTCGGAATGTGTAAGCAATCCCTTCTTTTCAAGTAATCGAATTACCGCTTCAATCTCATACATATTACTCAATACTACATCTTTTAATTCTACTTTTGATTTACCCATTTTAATATTCTTTTTATTAATGAAGGTTTTTTGCCATCGCAATCATATATATCTTTTATTGGTAATTCAACATCTATTGTGTCGTATGTTGTTTTGGTCCTATGCAGAATATCAGGCATACAATGTTCTACTATATTATTTAATTCAATGGACGAATCTGGATCAAAAAGGACTTTTTTACTAAATTTTCTTTTAAAGGCATTTGATTTTTCGTTATTAGAAAGTTCATTAAGATGGACATCTGTTAATTCCTTAATTTTATTTTCTATTTCTGGATCCAGTTTACGAACCAAATAAGCTGTACCGAACCCTTCAATTTTATCAAGATTCATATCATCTGGTATTATTGATTTATTAGGTGGTTGTTTAACTTCTGTTTTAGGTTTATTCTCATACAGAAACAAATTAATACGAGATACTTCAGCGATTTTATCTTTAACTATTTGTGGCTCTAGTACTTTAACTTTACCATATTGGCGTATTACCCAAAATGCAAGATCTTCAATAGAATGATGGTCAATTTCTGCTTCAACAATATCGTTACCTACTTTAGAAGTAGCAAAATTTGATATCTTATAATCATTAATTCCAAATTTCAGCTCTATTTTTATCCTAACCTTAATTTTAGGTGATGGTGTTAGATGCTTATCTAAGAAGTCATTTATTAAGTTATCATAGTTTTTGGGATTACACTTTCCTGTATCTTCAATAGTTAATACTTGGCTAAATTTATAAGCTTGCACAGTTTCATTATGAATCCCAATAAATTCGAGATCTTCTCTATTATGAATAATGACACAGGGTAATACGGTTACATTTATATTATTGTAAATGTTTTCTTTGTATTTTATTAAAACTAATTCTTTTCTATCAATCGCCGATGTTATTCTACTTAAACTGTAAACTTTCGAAATATTATTCTCACGAATTATCTCAAACAAGGTTCCATCAATAACAATATCGGAATGAAAGATTGCTATATACTTCACTAATAATTCTGATATTATATTAGGATTTACATGTCCGCTTATTCCAATACCTTTTCCATAAATAGAATTAATTGGTATTCCCATACTTCTAAGGTCTTTTAAGTCTCGATTTATTGTAACCTCGGCAACCTTATATTTTTCTGCTAAATCTAAAAGCGTGCATTCTTGAACTTGCCTTGTAGGATAGAACATTGACAGTATTTCAATTTGTCTTTTTAATGCCGTAAGATTATTGGTCATAAGTAGATTAATTATTCCATTCAGTTTATTTAAAAGCTATAAATAATTCTATCTATAAATTTATCTATTATTACCTGCTAAATTATTTTGTACAGAATACATGCCTCGGCTTTAATTGCCCTGGATTGTTCGTATTCAGCATTCATTATATCAGAACTTGTTTTTTCATTCATGGAATCAGATATTGCAGGAGATGCTTTTGTTACTTTTATGTTGGTATTATTAGTTTGAGCGGTTAATGCAAATGCCATCAAGAATATAAGCGCGGTTATAATTAAGATCTTCATTATGGGTTAATTTAATTTTTAACTATACAAAGTTAAGTAAATTAAAGGAATCAATTGTATCATTTGATGATAATTTTGTAGCTAATAGCTTAAACTAAAACTACATTATAGTAATCAAACTTTCCCATTTAACTTTTCAACAAATAGTATTAAATTATCAGAAATTGGTGAGGGTTGACAAACTTTTATATTAACCAATTAACATAGAGGAATACATTTATGAAAAGAAGCCGGGCTCTTTTTGTTTTGATATTTATATCACTTATCCTGATTATATCTAATACTGCCTGTCAGAAAAATACCGGAGATACTCAACAATATTTAAAAGATGGAAATGTTAAAATAGCTCAGAAAGACTATAAAGGAGCAATTTCGGTTTATACCAAAGCCATCGAAATAGACCCGAATAATGCAGATGCCTATAATAATAGAGGACTATCCAAAAATAAAATAGGAGACTACTCTGGAGCACTGCAAGACCTCGATAAGGCTATTGAGCTAAAACAAAACGATGCTGTTGAATATTCCAATAGAGGAGATGCGAAATACGGCCTTAAAGATTACACTGGGGCTAATATAGATTACACAAAATCAATTGAGTTAAACTCAGGTAATCCAATCGTATACAATAACAGAGGGCTTGCAAGAATAGGGTTGAATGATTACTCAGGTTCAATTACTGATTACAATAAATCACTTGAGATAAAACCAAACGAACCAGTAGTATATTACAACAGAGGTTGTGCTAAGAATAAACTTAAAGATTATTCGGGGGCCTTGGATGATTTAGATAAATCTATTGAGCTATTTCCTGATTTTAGTGGGGCGTATAGTGACAGAGGACTTTCGAAAGTAGGTCTTAAAGACAATACAGGAGCTATGAATGACTTTACAAGAGGAATAGAGCTAAGGCCAAATGAGTTTATGGGATATTTCAATAGAGGAAGTTTAAAAGCAGAGACTAAAGATTACAAAGGAGCTTTACCAGACTTTAATAAAACAATTGAGCTTAACCCGAATTACGCTCAGGCATATTTTAATAGAGCAGTTGTTAAGTCTTTATTAAATATTCTAGTTGAAGCGTGTGTGGATTGGAATAAGGCTAAACAATTAGGATATAAAGAAGCCCAGGATTATTTGGATAAATTCTGTAAGTGAGATAATAATTTAGGTTAGATGATCCTACAAGCACTTTAACTCTGATTTTAGTTTATTAATACTTAACTCACCTTTACGCCATGCCATCCAGAATTGCCCGGTAGCGTTTTTGAATATATTGACTTTCTTTTACTATTGCTCTAATCAATACTGTATTCTATTTATCGTTGTTGTATATCCATTTAAATTCTGATGTTGCAAATAAATATGGGGATATTATTTCGAAATAATATAATTTCACTGTAAATCCAATACTTTCCTTTCCACATGTTATTCTGCCAACGCACTCATAAACATAAACAGGTTTTCCTTTTTTAGTATACTTGATTATTGTATCTGCTCCCCTCGCATACTCTGAACCCTCAATTATTTCTGTTCCTTTTTGTTTATTATATTGATTTTTATTCACTTCTATTGTATCATAATGTTCAAATCTTTCTGATTTAGCTATATCAAAATCTAAGGTATCTATTTTAGAACCATAGCTAAAATATTCTCCTAATCTTTCATTTAAATATTTTGCTAAATCCGTTTTTATTGTTTCCCTGTTAGGACCTTCTGAGCAGGCAATACACAAACATAACGACATTATACCGACTAATAAAATTACTTTTTTCATTTTATTATCAAATTAAATTTACGAACACTCTACGACCAATATTTTATGAACAACAAGGTTTACTCTAATTAATGTTGATTGTTTTATATTATCTAATTATTGGTAAAATCATAAGCATATTTGTTAATATAGTAATTAATGTAATAAGTTAATTAATCTTTGCTAAATAAATAATTCATTTATATATGGGAAATATCATTGCCGTAGAAAATTACTATTTTGTTCCATTAAAGAAATGGATATTCATAAAGAATATAAAGTAAATGTTAATATATAGAAAATATTTTAATTGACTCTAGTGATTAATTCATTTATTGCATTTCATAAATTATACAATTAATTTATTAATATATAAAATACTTCAAATATGAATAATACTTATACTGTCAAACCAATAGTATTTACCTCCATAAATATGTTTGCACTTCTTGTATGCATATTATCTTTAACTTTTGCTGCTTGCCAGGAAGATAATTCGAAAGAGTTATTTAGTAGGATGTTAAAGGAGAAAGACTCAATTCAGATACATAACCTTAAAGATGACATTTTAAAAAAATATCCTGACTCAAAATATGGCTTATTTTGCAAGGCGGAGGTATTAGCTCTAAATAAAGATAATATCGGTGCTTATGAGTTATATTCTAAAGCTATTGAATTAGATCCGGATTTTTATCAAGCGTATTATGAACGTGCTGATGTGTGTATTAGTTTACGCGAAAACAAAAAAGCAGAGTACGATTTCACAAAAGCAATAGATATTGTAGGCGGTGATGAAATATTGTATACCAAACGTGCAACTTTCTACCGATTTATTATGCATAACTACTCTAAAGCTATTGATGATTATGAGAATGCTTTAAGAAGTAACCCTCAAAACATTGTCTATCTACATATGATTGGATATTTATGGATGGATTTAAATGATAATGCGGAAGCCATTAATGTGTTTAATAAAGCATTAAATATAAATCCCAAAGATACAGTTGCATATATTATGATTGGTCTGAACTAATACGAAGGAGAAAACATTAAAGAATCCTGCAAGAATTTTAGAATGGCCTATTCTCTTGGATCAATAACAGCGAAGGAGATGTTAAGAATATATTGTAAATAGTTAATAATTATAATTAAATGGTTTCGTTTTAGTAATTGTAAGATTAAGAGGAATATAATTATTTCCGTTCATATATAAAAAGATTGAGTTGTGATTTATTCTTTTATTGTTATTAATATCCAGAAATTTTAAATTACATTACATTTCGAGGGGTCCTTATTTTGATTGGGTTTATAATGGGAAGATATAGTTTTTGTTTTATAAATTGCAATAATCAAATATATTACAATTATAATTAAAATTAGTAATAATAACATAAATATAAAATAGATAGTAATATGATAACCACAAAGACAGTTAAACAATATTTCTTCAATCTGTTTCTAATTTTATTAATATTTGGTGTTAATGAATCAAAAGCCCAAGGATTAAATGAAAAGGATCCTAAAACATTTAAATATTTTAAAATACAAGCTAATACAAAAGATGACAGTGTTTTCACAAAGTTACAGGAAGAAATGCACATTTATGAGCCTCAGTGTTCTTATAAATTAACTGTAAATATTTCTGACCCTGATCCTTCAAATCACTATGTTTACATAGGATATGATAACATTTTTAATAGATACTATTGGAATTGGCTTTCAAAATCTGTTCAACAGAAATTGCTAAATTGGTCTTCGCCAAATAAAGTTAACTTAGCTAACCAACAGAATCTCGTAAAAGATAACATAGTTGAAATATATCCTTTTGTAGACCCTAAAATTATTCAGTACACTAAAAACACCCTCACAAATAATGGGAATTCTCCTCTTGAGATTTACGATAAAGATGATAGTTTAATAACTTCCATTCAACCAGGTTACTCAAAGCAATTTATTATGGGTGGGCAAAAATCTATATTTTTTAAACGTGGTAACAAAATTAAAGAATTAATCACTTTTGAAAAAACCGATCCAGAAATAAGCATAATCGCAATTGGAAGTGGCGGGCATAAAGCCTCGTTATATAAATTGCAAAACAGTATTGGGTTTCGGGTATCGGTTAAATCTGATTATTGGGCAGATTTGAATATACAAATTATTGGCCCTGTTATATATGATGACAAAGGAAATGGGGTTTATGACATTGTTTTAAAATATGTCAAAGATGAAAATCAATTTAACCAAATAGCAATAAGTTCAAAAGGACCATATCATGTGTCCTTTATTGTAAGATTAACAGATAAAATATCCGGAAGCATTGTCAGTAGATTAGGGCAGTATACTTTTGGAAAATGGTAAAATAATTTCTATTAAATTATGAATATAAACATATGATAAATATTAATACAAATTCCTTAATACTGATATTATTAGTAATAATAATATCGAATATAAATATTAGTCAAGCTCAGGATATTAACGAAGAACGTATAAGGGCTTATAAATATTTTAAAATAAATGTAATTACCAAGGATGATAGTTTATTTACAAAGATACAAAAGGAAATGTCAATTCATCCTGAATATTCTTCTTTCACTCTTATTGTTAATGTATCAGACCCTGATAAAGATAATCATTATGTTGTAATTGGCGCAGAAGATAACGCTGCAATACTTATGTTTCCTTACAACTATTTATCTATTGATTCAAGACAAGGTTTACTGAGTTGGTGTAAGATCAATAAAACGAATCTTAATTTGTGGTCAGATGCTGACAATGGAAATAATAGAAATATAGAAAATAATGGGAATATTTATGACACTTATGCAATCCCATTAATTAAAGCAAAACTTATTCAATATGGACCTAATACTGTTACAAACGTAGGAAATACAAATCTTGACATTATTGGTGATAGTGATAAATTAATTATATCTATTCCGCCTTTTGAAACAAGAACGTTTAATATAGATGGTCAAAAGATTATTACATATAGACAAAACGGCCAAACTTCAACAGCATCAACTAAAGAAAATTATAAGCCAGAAGTAGCAATAAATACAATTGACGGTGGGAATATTAATTCATCTTTAAGAGACTTACAATCTTTAGTTGGTTTCCGGATTAAGGTAAAAGATGAATTCTTAGAGCAATTAGAAATAATATTCGATGGCCCGATAACTGTAGAAAGCAAAGGAAATGGGGTCTATGATGTTAAATTAAATTATTCTAATACTCGCGAGGATTTTGAAAGCATTACAAAAGATATGATGCTACCTTTTCGTGTTGCCTTTTCAGTAAAAGTAGAAGATAAAGTAGCCGGTCACAAAGTAACAAGATCTGGGCAGTATACTTTTGGTAGATGGTAAATATACACAAGGATCAATTATTTTATTTAATAGTTTGTTGATAAAACCAACTTGTGAATTCAAATAAAATATATAATAAATACTTATAACATAAAATTAAATTATATGAGCATATTTGGAAGTAAAACAATATTTTGTCCTTATTGTAAAGAAAAAATAAAAGCAGATGCAAATAAATGCAAGCATTGTGGAGAATGGATAGTTCAAGTATCAGATAATTTATCAAATACTGAGGAAAGCAAAGAATTTTCCAATGGTATTGTCAGTTCAAACGAAAACAATACTATAGATATCAATTATTCAGATTACACAAAACCTTTAGGCGATATTAATTCTAAAAATATTAAACTTTCGAAATTTGTTGGATATTCCGAAATATCTTTTGGCATTTTACTGATATTTCCTCTTGTAATTTCATTTATTAATGGTTTATTCTCCGAAACAAAAGGAGACGGGAAACATTTAGTTGATTTGAACACAGTATTGGCTACTAAATTAGGAATGATAATAGGCGTAATAATATCTTCACTTTTTATAATTTCTTATATAAAATGCGGTTACAGCGAAATTGGGAAATATAAGTTTCAGAGAAAATATTTAATTGGTGCGACACTAATCTCTTTCTTCTTAGTGATAACTTTTATTTCTACATTTATTTCATTGATTGTATTTAGTACAAAGACGAGTGATTTTCTTTATATGCTATTACCAGCTTTGCCTATACTTATACTAACTCCGATATTATTTATAAGGTCAATTTATTTATTATCTAATTTTAAACATTTAAATGCTGATATAAAAGATTCTACGATGACTAAATGATATAATTGGCAGTTGTAGCATCGTGTATACTTAATATGGTTTAGTTCACACTTAAATATTATAAATTTAGGTCGCTTATTTGGAAAGATTTAAGCGACTCACCATTTTACATTTTGAATCTATATAATAGCAGTCTACACTGCTCATTTCTTTTCAAGTAACTCCATCGCTTTAGCACGAATAGTATCCTCAATCTGTCCCTTAAAAAATATAGCAGCGAATGGTAAATCCCCTTTAATAACTACAGCTGATTCTCCGACTTCTAATGACCCAGATACCTTAAACCCAGATATTTTGAAACTAAATTCTCCGATGTTACCATTCCAGGACTCTTCTAAATCCTTTATTTGGTCTGTGTGTTCGTTTTTCAACTCTGATAAAAAGTTTTGAATGCGGGTGAGTGCTTCTGCTTGTGATAATTCGTGTGGTATGTTTAATTCTATTTTTGGCATTATGTTTATTTGTATTTAAATAGTATTTATCTTGTGTCCCCTGCAAGGGTTTAGTTCTGAGTATAATAATTAACAATTTCCATTAACGACAGATAACCTTTTTCCTTTTATGTATAGCGGTAACATCCTTTATATCTGCATACCAAATATTGATTAATAGAACAAACATTTCAATGATAAACTTCAGTATCAACTTATTAAAATAGTAATGAAAGGTCTAAATATTCATCAGGGGTCACGACGGGGGAACCGTTGTAGAATAGCAATCAGGAGGGTTTTACCCCTCCCTAATCGCCCCCAGTACCGTAAACAGAGAGTGTCTCTGCTATGAATATTATACCAGAAATGACGGGACAAGTATTTTTATGTTGTATTTATCTTAAACAATTATTAATTTTAAGGCAAATAATAATCTACCTTAATATTCAAGATTATTTCGTTCTTAACATATGTTATTAAACGCAACTACAAAACTAGGGTGGGGTGCGTTGTTGGATTGGGTTACGCTTTACGTTTACATTTTATTGATGCACGCCAGTGCTGGAGAAGTAAACATAAAGTCAGTGCCCTTTTTTGTTATGTGGGATTATATTTCCGAAAAAGAGTCGGCTTGTAATATATAATATATAACAGGTTTAAAAATATATTTTTAAATATAAATAATAAAAATGAGAATGAGAAAAATGGAAATTACTTTTGAAAAGGCAATGATACAATAATTGTATGTTGTCAAAAGGGATATTTATAAATCCCTAATCACAGGACATTTACCGTTTCAGCTATATGAATGGACAAAAAGTTTTTTAAAGTAATATAAAGTTTAATATATCAATAACATTTTTTAAAAATAACCTAAAGCAAAATGAAACAAGTATTAACTAATTTTATTGTAATATTATTATTTGCTGTATTTTTATTTGGCTGCAACAAGTCCACTGACCCAGTTTCACCAGTCAGTGACTCAAAAGGGACTATAAATGGGAAGGTAATGAATAACGGTGTTGCAATTAAAGCAGCAACAGTAATTACATCTCCATTTACAAGTTCGGTTACAACAGATACAAATGGTAATTATACCATCAATAATTTATCAGCAGGAACATATTTTGTTATAGCTTTGAAAGATAGTGTCGGAACCGGGGTAACATCTGCAAATGTAACATCAGGTGGTACTGTAACTGAAAATATAGCATTTAAAAATTCAACAGGGGTTATCTACGGGAAAGTAACAAGCAACGGAACACCTTTAGTAAACGCTACTGTAAGTACAATTCCGGAAACAATCACTGCAAACACGGATAATAATGGGAATTATGTAATTCCAGATTTAACACCCGGAGCATATACTGTCATTTCAGTAAAGACGGGCGTAGGAACGGGATTAGTATTAGCAAATGTAACAAATGGCGGGGCAATACCAGCAAACATTCAAATTGTTCAAACTGGAGCAAGTACGGTAACTATCGGTTCACAAATCTGGACTGCCAGGAACCTTAACGTAGATACATACCGTAATGGAGATACTATACCTCAGGTTCAGGACCCGGTTCAATGGGCTAACCTTACAACGGGGGCATGGTGCTATTACAACAATAACCCAGTAATCGGAAACATTTACGGAAAGCTTTACAACTGGTATGCCGTTAATGACCCACGGGGATTAGCTCAAACAGGCTGGCATATACCTACTGACATCGAATGGACTCAAATGACTAACTTTTTAGGAGGAGATTCTTTGGCAGGAGGTAAACTGAAAGATACAATATTATGGGATGAACCAAATATCGGGGCAACAAACTCTAGTGGTTTCTCTGTATATCCATCTGGTAACCTTAGCATCCTTGGGTATTTTGAAGATATAGGTAAGTATGGTGTTTTCTGGACTGCATCTGAATCCAACAATAATGTAGCGTGGTTTCGCTTTCTGATTTACAATAGTCCATCAACATACAGGTATGTTAATGACAAGAATTTTGGGTTCTCTGTAAGGTGTATCAGGGATTAACATAATTACCAGAAATTTTTATGAAAATGAGAATATATGTATTAATACTTAACTTAATAATAAGTTTTTAAAATTAAATTATTCTATATTATGAAAAAATTTTATATATATTTATTGCTGCTTTTATCGGTCACTTCATTTAGTATAGCAAAACCGAGGGTTACAATCGTCAGCAATCCATACAACATGAGCCCAGGTACTGTTGTTTTGCAAAGAATCGTTTTAAATATTAATAACATTGCCGCATATTTCCAGAATACGGGTATTTTTGACCAGAATACAACTTCAGGTAACACTGCGGGTCTTGAATGGCCCAAAGGTTCAGGAAGGACTGCTTGTTTTACTGCGGGTCTTTCAATCGGTTGTGGTATAAACGGTCAGTATGCACAAGTAATGGCATCTTACAAAGGTGAGTATGCTCCCGGACATTATAAAGCTGACCGCACCTGGGAAACCACTGGTGATTTCAAAATGTACACGGTCAGAATCGGAGATAATGCAACAAGCAATCCTGATTATGCAAACTGGTACAAAATGGTTCCATACGGCGCTCCTTATAAAGACGTGAACAATAACCATCAGTATGATGATGGTATTGACATTCCGGGAATGATTAATTCAGGTCAGACAATATTTGAATGTATGGGTGATGGTGATGTTTCTCAAAGAAGTCCTGGTGAAGGTTTTGGTGGTGGTATCAACAATCCTTTACTCGGTGCAGAAATTCACTTCACATCATGGTCATATACAACACCCGGTCTTGAAGATTTACAGTTTATCAATTATGTAGTCCTTAATAAAGGCTTATATCCATGGGATTCAACGTTTATGGGTGTTGTTGTAGACCCTGACCTTGGAGATGCAAATGATGATTATATTGGCTGCGATGTAAATTTAAATTTAGGTTATTGCTACAATGGTGATAATAACGATCCTATTTATGGTCAGTCTCCTCCGGCATTCGGTATGGACTATTTCAAGAGTCCTATTAACCGTACAACCGGTGATACTTTAGGTTTAACTTCTTTCGTGTTTTTCACAAATACAGGCAGTAATCCTATTCCTTGTGAAGCTGACCCGAATGGTGAACCTATTGGTGCTTACAACATGCTTCAGGGTTTGAAGAAGGACAGGGCACCTTTCTTGGATCCAACAGTTACGCCTCCTGCACCAACAAGATTTGTTTATCCTGGTGATCCTGAATCTGGTACCGGTTGGACAGAATATAAAGGTTCTGTACAAAACTGCGGTGGACTTACCGGAACTACACTTACTACCAATCCAACGGGTGACAGAAGGTTTATTTTCAACTCTGGTGCTCTTGATTTCAAAGTAAGCCCTGGTGATACACAGAATATAGTTCTTGCACAGTTTGTTGCAAGAGGTTCTTCTAACTTAAATTCGGTTACAAGATTAAAATCATTGAGCAAAACAGCGCAAACTATTTATGAAATGAATTTCAATGTAATTCAGCCACCGCCTGTTCCTGTTGTGTCTCAAAGTGTTATTCCTATTAACCAAAATTCCTGTGCCTTAAACATTTACTGGAATGATGCTGCAGAATCCTACAATTACTGGGATACGATATTCTATCAGAGAAACGATTCTAACCTTTATAAGTTTGAGGGATATGAGATTTATGAATTAAGTAAGAACATAACTAATTATCCAGACTTCAGCAAACCTTTAACTATTGACCCGAGCCAAGTTAAACTTTTGCAAATATTTGATTTAAGAAATAATATTGGTCTTGTAATTGATACTTTATCAACAGGAACAATCGTAAATAATAATGAAGTATATGCTCCGTTCCCGATTGTGCCTCCGTTTAATATGACGGTTCCTACAGGCTTCCCGAATAGAGGATTAAGCAGATTATTAAAAATAACAAATACATTATTCCCTGAAAATTATGGTGGCAATTCACAAATACAATACGGCCAGACCTATAAGTTTGTAGTTAACGCATATGCTGTTAGTACATCCGGGCATATCAGAAGAGGCTTTAAGGTTATTAGAAATAAGATGGCAACTGTCACTTTTAATGAAATCCCACACCCAAATCCGAGTGACATAACATTTAATTTATATAACGGAGACACATTAAATACTAACATGAGAGATATGTGTCTAACACCTGTTGTAGTTGACCAACAGTCTGTGCAGGATGCAAAATACAGAGTTATATTTAGCTCCGATACAACTTATCGTATACAGAAATCATTAAATAACGGAACTAGTTATACTACACTAAAATCAGGTTTAAAAGTTACTGGTTTTAATACTGTATCGCATGAAGATTCAAGAATAGTTGATGGAATTCTCTTGAATACACAAAAAATCAGATTTACAGGCTCAAATGGTCAGTATACAGGTAATGTAGGTGTCGTAAAAGATGTCACATTATCACCTGACAGTATTCAGACAAGAAACAAAGGATGGGGATGGTCAAATCCAGGAAATCCTTTCTTAACAGGAAGCAAATTCTATGGACCAAACAGCGGTAACAGACCTTATCAATCTGTTTCGCAGTCTCTTTCTTATCCAACTACATTTACGTTTAGTGGTATTAGATCTGGATTATTACCACAGAATTTGAGAAAAGTGACTATTCAGTGGACTGCACCTGGACAAGGACAATATGCTTATTATTATCAGGATTCATTAACAACTAATGATAGATCTTACATGTTCAAAGGTATCAGACCTGTACCTTTTAAAGTATTTGCAGACACATTAATCGTTGAAAACGCATCAATTCCATCGTTCAGATGGGAAAGACGTCAGGTTAACTGTGCATTTGTTGAATCAGCTGATATAAATCCATTTACAGAGACTTGGAATCCAACAACAGATTCACTTGGCGGAAAGCTTCTGCTTTATACTTTCGGTTCATCATACGATACAAATATAACAACTCCATACAAGAATAGAAATTTGTACTTGCTACAAAGTCAGTTTGATATTATGTATGTATGGGCTCCAAAACTTGTCAGTCTTGGTGGAAAAGGTAATGCCGGTGAAGAATTCTATATCTATCCATACAACGTAACAAGACCGTATTACAACGGTACAGCACCATTATATTATGAATTTACAACCGTGGCTCCAATTCCAGTAATAACTATAAATAATGAGATTCCTAAGAAGAATGATTTACTTCAGAATTATCCGAACCCGTTTAATCCGGAAACAAGAATAAAATTTGCTATAACAGAAAAGTCGTTAGTCACAGTTAAAGTGTATAATATTATAGGTCAGCTTGTAAAAACGCTTATTAATAATAAATCACTTGATGCCGGTACACATTTGACAACTTTTAACGGAAACGGATTATCAAGCGGAATATATTTCTACATGATAAAAACTGAAAAATATACTCAAACGAAGAGAATGGTGCTAGTAAAATAACTCCCAGCAAAACAATTTTTACAAAGCTGCATCAGGTTTCCCTGGTGTGGCTTTTTTGTTGGGTACGAATAATATTTTGGGATAAAAAAGGGAAAGATATAGCTTTGTTTCCTGTCAGCGATTATGTCAGCGATATTGAAAATATGTGGGTGATTTTGGTTAATAATGGAGGTGGGAAACCTCATAAATGCAGGGTTTTAAAGGGTTTTATTTTCAGCGTCTTTTTTGTAATCAGCAGGTCGGGGGTTCAAGTCCCTCTGCCAGCTCCAAGAAAAAGGCCACCTAGAACATAGGTGGCTTTTTTGTTTTTAGAAAAACCCTGGATTCGAAAGAGTTCAGGGTTTTTTGTTTACTCCTTTAAAAACCTTTATTTCTTATCTGAAATTTACGATACTGATATTTAGTATTGACAGTATAAAGTAATAATTCTACATTTGAGCAAATTTCATTAATTTTTAAAGGAGAATACAATGAAACGTCTTTTTTTTCTACTTACCATGTTATTCATTTCATACAATTTTATATCTGCACAGGACGGTGTAGGTGTATGGACATTGAATTACAATAACGGTGGACGTATCTGGGCAATGGTCATTGACCCGGTAAATCAAAACAATATGTACATCGGAGGGATTGACTCGGGTGTATATAAAACTACAAACAGCGGCACAAACTGGTTTGCTGCCAACACTGGCCTAACATACTTGAAAGTAAATTGTATGGCCATCAGTAAATCAAGTCCGAATATATTGTATGTAGGCACGGATTCGATGGGAGGTGCAAACAGCGGGATTTACAAAACAACTAACAGCGGGGCTAACTGGACTTTAACAATGAACGGAATCACAGGAGAGAAATCAATACAATGGATTCTGGTTCATCCCACAAATCCGAACATAGCATACTGCGCAATCTTTAATGCACTTGCTGCTTCAACTGTTGGTGTGTTTAAGACTACAGACGGCGGAACCAGCTGGCTTCCATCAAGCACAGGTATGACGAATAAAAATATTCTGTGCATGGCAATGAATCCTTTGAACCCGAACGTATTGTATGCGGGTTCATCTTTGATTATGCCCGGAAGTACTGGACCAACGACTGTTTACAGGTCTAATGATGCAGGTGCGAGTTGGATTCCTATAGTTAACGGTATACCTCAGACAGCAACCGATAATAATCCGTTCAGGTGTTTAAGCATAAGTACATCGGATACATCGGTTGTACTGGCAGGTTTATTTATGAATGCAGCTGCTTTAACAGGCGGAATGTATGTCACAACAAACGGTGGGCAACTTTGGAATGCAAGGAATACAGGGATTCCTGCAACGGCAGGTACACTTATTAGATGCTGTTTGATTAAACCAGGGTCTTCTACAGAAATGTACGCAGGACTTGACAGAGCTACGGCTACAGATATCGGGATTAAACGAACAACCGATGCAGGGTTGACCTGGACTGACTTCAGCGGAGGTTCTGTTCTGAATACTTATTCATTCCGTACATTTGCATTCAAAACTGCACCGGGTATGAACACCTTATATGCAGGAGAATCATCGACTGCATTACTTATAGGCAGAGGTTTATTTGAATATTCCTGGACAGTGACCGGAGTATCAGGCAATGAAGGAATACCAAAAGATTATAAACTATCACAGAACTATCCGAATCCGTTTAACCCTGTTACGAGAATTTCATATCAGCTGCCTCAGGCCGGTAATGTTAAACTGACAGTTTTTGATTTCCTCGGAAGAGAAGTAGTTACTCTTGTTAACGAATACAAACAGGCAGGATATTATGATGCAAACTTCAATGCTTCATCACTTTCGAGCGGAACATACTTCTACAGGATTGAAGCGAATAATTTTATAACAACTAAAAAAATGATGGTAATTAAATAATCCGTTATAAATATCTACTATACAACAAAGCCCTTCGATGAAGGGCTTCGTTGTTTAATATCTTTGAATGTCTTATGCGTTTTCAGGACCGACGAAATATATTGCCTTTGTTTTGCCTGATTCAATTAATAATACTTTCATTTTGTTTTCCTTCCAGCCTTTAACCTTCATATCAGCAGAACGGAGTTTTCCGTAAATAATATTTTCCTTGCCGTCTTTTGTGAATGTGATTGTAAGTCCGTTACCTTCTGCTTCAATCTTTGAGATTTCTATAGCAGAGCCATAGAATACTGAACCTGCCAGTTTTCCTGATATAAGTTCAAGGTTAATTTTGTCAGGTGTGGCGGATAAATCCGTAAGAATCTTTTCTGAGCCTTTCTCGTAACCTGTTTCACAGCGGCGATAAGCCCCTGCAAAGTCATCTGTCTTGCAATCCTTAACTTCACTGCACTGGTTTAAAAGAACGGTCTGCTTGTCTGCACCGTTTACTGCTTCGAAAACTTTAATCTCGCCGATAGATTTTACTTCAGCGGTCTTTGTTTCTGTCTTTACAGGCTCTTTCTTATCAGCAACATTGGTTTCTGTTTTCTTGCCACAAGAAGAAATGCTTACCATAAATACGATAACGAGGAAAATGTACAATAAGTTTTTCATTGTTTTATGTTTAGTTTAGAAAATGAATACATTAATTAATAATTTCAAATAAGTTTTTAAAATAATTAAATAATAATTAACATAAAAATTAAATATTAGGATACACCGCTTATCTGTTATCGTTTATCGCAGGACACACATTATGGAGGGGTAGCCGCGTGGTTTCTTATACGAATATGACGTCCATACGGGACTTTAGGATGGTAGTACTGTTTTGCTATTGTTGTGACGTCCCTACGGGACTTTTTAGGGATTAAATAAATAGCAGAATACACTTTCAGGACGGGGAAATTACACTTAGAGGTCAAAACAACAAAACCCTTCGGGGAAGGGTTTTGAAGTAATGCACTTATTATTAATTAATCAACTTTCTATGATTTCAATCTTCTTAATGAACTTCTTTGTTTTTGTGGAGTCGAGGTCTTTAAGGTTATTCTTCAGTTCTTTCATGCTTTCCTTAAAGTCCTTCATTGAATCCTTAAATTCCTTCATATCAAAATTAAACTCTTTCATGTTCTCGTCAAACTCATTCATTGATTCTTTTATTGTTTCCTTTAAATCATCCATATCTATTTCAACCTCAATATCATTCATATCAATTTCTGGTACGTTATTAAGGAAGTCCTCGCCCCGTAATTGTTCAGTAAGTTTGCTTAGTGATTCATTAAGTTTCATCATCGAATTATCCAGGTAGAAGTTAAGTGAATCGAGATTACGGATTTTTATGCGAACTTTCAAATCATTAGTATCGAGCGGCATATCCATTTCGTCATAATTAGCCAGTGCCATCATTCCTTCGCCGAATTCTGTATTAAATCCGAAGTCCTGAATATCTTGAAGTTCTTTCAGTTTTTCCTCGTTTATATATACATGTCCGCCAAAATCGCCAATTCTTATATAGTTTGATAAGTCAGGAATATGGGCAAATATTCCGTCTTCAAAAGCCACACTACTGGCCGTTGATTTTACAGAAACAATATCTGTTTGTCCTTCATTTTGCTCACCGGTTATATTATTTCCTGTAATTTCAGATTTGGCATCTTCTGACGGTGTGTTAACTACGGCAGATTTAATGGTTTCATACGCAAGCTGCGGGATTCTGATAAAGTTATCGTAATCAGCAAACGCGTAGTAAATAAAGCCTGCAACAAATGCTATCAGGAGCGATGATAATATTTTGTCTTTTTGTTTCATAGCGGTTTAAATAAATTAAATAATCCTTTTGAAGATAATACGTCTTCCTGCTTTATAAAGTTTCGTTATCTTTTCAGAATATCGTTCCTGCAAACAACCACGAAATCTTTAGATACATTTGTTATACTTCCCTCTTCAAAATCACCGTATATATTGATTAATCTTAGGTTTGATAACCTGATAAGATTCTCGAGTTCATACCTGAAGAAATACCTTAAGAGTGAATCCCATTCACTTCTTTTGATTTTATTATTCTCATCCCATTCAAACACAAACTTCGAGTTTATGAGCTGATGAGCAAAATCAGTATCCATTGAAACAATCCGCTTAACCATTTTACCTGCTTCATATTCGCCCTCAAAATCCGTGAAGTTATCAAGTCCTTCTGCCATAAGCGACAAATCAGGATTAAACACATCGAAGATAAGTTTTCCGTCGGGATTCAGATGATGGTGTATATTATTAAGTACTTTAAGCTGGTCGTCGGTATCAGTGAAATGGGAGAATGTCCTGAATGGCATTACGATTAAATCGAACTTTACGCCAAGGTTAAAATCGCGTGCATCCTTAACAAAGACGCGGTTATGGCTTTCCTCCGGGAGGTTTGACCTCAGCACATCAATCATCGACCTGCTAACGTCAATACCGTAGATGTCGGCGCCCTTTTTAAGTGCTTCTTTGAAGATACGTCCTGTACCAACACCAACTTCAAGCACAGGTCCTTTGCAGTCAAGAATTTTATTCAGATAATAGTTAAAGTCGACTGAAGTACGGAGTTTATCATAAATTACATCGTAGAATTTTGCGAAGGTAACCGGGTATTCAACGGAGTCCTGAGTCTTCACGTTCGAAATATCGTAGAAACATTTTTCTGCCATCTGATGAATAATAATTTAGTGATTGAAATATTTTGTATTAAACGTTAATTTAAAATAACAATAATTAGCGACAGATTAAATAATAACTCTTGGCCCTTACAGAACACATAAAACAGGGATTCATCCAGTTCCGAAAGGTATTCATAATACTATTGATGTCCATAATTGCAATAATTATAGGAACTGCAGGTTATATGGTGATTGAAGGATACAGCCTGATAGAAGCTTACTATATGACGATGATAACCATCACAACTGTGGGATTCCTTGAGGTTCATCCGCTTTCGGATGCAGGAAGAATATTTACGACGATATTGTTAGTCTCAAATATTGGAATATTTTTCTACGGTGCAACAACAATAGTCGGGCTCGTAATTGAAGGAGAATTTAGAAATTTTTATAAAAATTATAACGTGAAAAAGAAAATTTCAGAACTCAGCAACCACGTAATCGTTTGCGGTTACGGCAGGAACGGAAAGCAGGTATGTCTTGAACTGAAGGACGACAAATATCCGTACCTTATTATAGAAAAACGTGAGAATATTGTTGAAGAGTTAAAACAGAATCAGAGTATTCTTTTCATCGACGGAGATGCGACTGAGGAGGAAGTCCTAATCGAGGCAGGCATAAAGAAAGCAAAAGCAATAATAACCACTCTGCCCGAAGACCCGGATAACGTTTACGTAGTTTTAACTGCAAGGGAATTGAATCCTGAAATTATAATCATCAGCCGTGCATCGAATGAGGCTTCTGTGAATAAACTTAAACGTGCCGGTGCAAACAACGTTATAATGCCTGAGAAAATCGGCGGTGCTCATATGGCAGCACTCGTAATGAAGCCTGACATTATGGAATTCATCGCAGAGCTTACAGGACAGAGTTCAGATATATCACTTACATTTGAAGAGTTATCTTTGCAGGATATATCTAAGGAATTTGTAGGAAGGACAATAAGAGATTTAGACATCAGGAATAAAACCGGTGCTAATATTATAGGCCTCAGGATGTCTGACGGTGAATTTGTTATTAATCCGCTTCCAGAAACAGAGTTAAACCAGAATACTAAACTTATAGCTCTTGGAAACAGCAATCAGATTGTTGCAATGAGAAAACTTATTTCTGAGCTTAAATAAATTTGATTCCCATTCATTGAAGGGGAATGCTATATTCAATACGCTGCCAGTTCTTCGCAGGCCTCAAGTATCCAGAAATCCTGCGGTAATGCAGTTTTCTCGAGTACAGGATGGAACGGAACGTGAACATCAAGACCTGCTACTCTCTTAACCGGAGCATCAAGATACTCAAAACATTTTTCCGATATCTCAGCCGCTACTTCTGCACCGAACCCCATAAACTTTGAATCTTCGTGGAAGACAATTACCTTTCCTGTTTTCTTTACTGAGTTTATTACTGTTTCCATATCGAGCGGAACGATAGTTCTCAGGTCAACTACTTCAACACCAACTCCCCTCTTTTCCATTTCCTTCGATGCTCTGATTGCTTTCTCAACCATTGCTCCATAAGTAATAATTGTCATATCTTCACCTTCCCTTTTTATTGATGCCTTACCGAACGGTATGTAATAATCGGCATCTGGTTCGGGTGACCTGGCAAATCCCTGTCTGTATAAAAACTTATGTTCAAGAAATAATACCGGGTCATTCAACTGACACGCCGTCTTAAGCAATCCTTTTGCGTCTGCTGAGTTAGAAGGATATGCAATGTACATTCCGGGACACTTTGCAAACAGTGCTTCTATATTCTGCGAATGATAATGCCCGCCTCCGATGTAACCGCCGCAAGCCGCACGTATGACAACAGGACAGCTAAATTCATTATTTGAACGGTAACGGTACATCACAAGTTCTTCACGTATCTGCATCATTGCAGGGAATATATAATCAGCAAACTGTATTTCCACAACAGGCTTTAATCCTGTTATTGCAGCACCTATTGCAGTGCCGATGATTGATGCCTCGGCTAATGGTGAATTAAAAACTCTGTGGTCGCCGTATTTTGTGGAAAGTCCTTTAGTTGCAGTAAAAACTCCGCCTTTTCCGTCAGCTATGTCCTCACCGTATATAATCATATTATGATTCTTTTCCATCTCTTCGTGTAACGCATGATTCACGGCATCGACCATTACAACAGGTTCACCCGGTGAGACATTTTTTTCATATTCAATAACATTCTGCTCTTCTTCGGGGCAGTATAAATAATCCATAACCGTTGAAGCATCAGGTACCGGCTGTTTAAGTACTTCGTCTGCAATGTTCATCACTTCCTCGAATACCTGTTTCTTCAGTTCCTCAATCTTTTCAGCAGTAGTAATATTTCTTTCAACCAAAACTTTCTCAAGCGAAACAAGAGGGTCTTTCTTTAAATCTTCCTCGAGCGATTCTTTGCTTCTGTATTTTTCCTGTGCGTCGGAAGCAGAGTGTGAGCGAAGTCTTACAACATCGGCATAAATCAAAGCAGGGCCCTTGCCTTCGCGGGCAAGTCTTACTGCTTCTTTTGCAGTTCCATAACTTTCAAGAAAATCTGTACCGTCAATACGGTATTTATTCAGACCTATAAAACCTGAACATGCTTCAAATATAGAACCTCCTGCTGCCTGGTCTTCCACAGGAACGGATATAGCAAACTTATTATTCTGTATTAAAAATATTACGGGTAATTGTTTTCTGGTAGCCCAGTTAACCGCTTCAAAATATTCACCCTGAGATGTTGAACCTTCTCCGCCTGATACATAAACTACTTCGTCTGAATTTCTGAGATATGAACTCAGCGCTGAACCTACTGCCTGCAGATACTGTGAGCCCGTCGGTGATGAAGCCGTTGGCATACGTAACCTCTTACTTCCGAGATGCGTGGGCATTTGTCTGCCGCCAGTGAACGGGTCTGTTGCTTTGCCGAGTCTGTGCTGGAATATTTCTTCAACCGTAAGACCGAGTGTCAGACCGAGAGCGTCATCCCTGTAATAAGTATAAAACCAGTCCTTTCCTGGTTTCATTGCCATAGCAGTTGCAACCTGCACTGCCTCGTGTCCTGCACCCGATATTAAGAATGTTGCTTTGCCCTGTTTAATCAGACTATCAGTCCTGTCGTCAAGATATCTTGTAGTAAGAATGTATTTGTATGCATCGAGCATCTGTGTCTCCGAAAGACCAAAGAAGTTTTCCTTCTCTTTTAAAAACTTCGGACTTTGTTTTTTAGCCATCTATATAATTTGTTTTATCTTCTAAAATAATACTATCTTTGATTTATTATAAGTTAATTATCCTGCGCAATACTGAATAATTCTGTCCTTTATTGATTTTATGTATAGAATAAATCAGAGATTAATAATATTTTAAACATATTAAGTATAGAAATAATTTCGTTGAAAAGAAGCATAATAAAAATATTTTCAGTAATCGTTTTACTGCTTGCCCTGCAGAGTGTATCCTGCAAGAAAGCGGAGATTAACAATCCAAAACTTTTCAGGCTGAACTTTCCGCTCGGACTTGAAACGCTCGAACCTGTTATGTCAAATTCGCCGCAGACGATATGGGTTCTTATGAACGTTATGGAAGGTCTGGTTTCTTATAATAAATCGAACGAAATCGTCCCGCAGATTGCAAAGAACTGGACTATTTCAGACGACGGGCTTAAATATACATTTAATATAAACACAAAGGTTAAGTTTCATAACGACCCCTGCTTTCCAAACTCTGCAGGAAGAAATATATCAGCGAATGATTTTAAATACTGTCTTGAAAGAGTAAATGACCCAACAACAAAGACACGCGGGCTCTGGGTTTTCAGGGACAAGATAAAGGGCGCTAATGAGTTTTATGAATACAAGGCAAAGAAGTCAGATAAAGCAGTAAACGGAATATCCGGAATTACGGTACCAAACGATTCAACTCTCGTGCTTGAACTTACGGATGCATTCGCACCGTTTCTTTCATTGCTTACGATGACTTACGGATTTGTTTATCCGAAGGAAGCAGTTGATTTCTACGGAAGCACTTTTTCTTCGCATCCTGTAGGGACAGGTCCTTTTATGTTTAAAGAATGGATGCACGATAAGCATTTATCTCTAGTCAGAAATAATAATTACTATGAATCCGATTCAACAGGGAATAAACTCCCCTACCTGAATGACGTTGAAATCACATTCACAAAATCGCAGGAGACTGAATTTCTCGACTTCCTTAACGGCAAGTACGACTACCACGAACCTTCATCAGAAATAATCGATGCTATCACAGACGAAGACGGAAAGATGATTGATGCAGAGAAGAAAGATTATAAGCTTGTGAAGCAGCCGTGGCTGAATACTGTTTATTTAATAATGGTTCAGAATGCGAACCTTCCTGCAGGAAAGACTTCGCCATTCGTGAATAACAAGAAACTCCGTCAGGCAATTAACTTCGCAATAGATAAGGAACGCATTGTGAAGTTTGTTTTAAAGAACCGCGGACACGCAGCATACAACGGACCGCTCCCTATAGGAATGCCTGGATTCGATTCCACAGTTAAAGGATATACTTACAATCTGACGAAGGCAAAAGAACTATTAACGGAGGCAGGATATCCAAACGGAAACGGACTCGTCCTTACGCTTTACATTTCGAACGACGAACTTCAGAAGAACATTGCAATAGCAATTCAGGAGCAGTTAAAAGAAATAGGAATTGAGATAAAACTTGAACAGACATTACAGTCATCGCTTAACACCCAGCAGCAGCAGGGCGAACTTGCATTCACGCGCGGTAACTGGGGTGCGGACTACTTTGACCCCGAGAATTTTATGTCACTCTTTTATTCAAAGAACATAATTCCTTTCGGACCGAACAAAACAGGTTACTCTAATCCAGAAATAGATAAGATGTACGAGAAATCAATACGCATAACAGATTTCGAGGCGCGCAAAAAGATTTACAACGAAATGGAAAGAATCGTAATCGAAGATGCAGCCTGGATATACTTATATTACAATCAGAAAATCTATCTTCTGCAGAAAGGCGTAAACGGATTTTTCCTCGACGGCCTGAACAACCTGATTCTCAAATACACGAAGAAGTAATATTCGTGACATAGCAGTTACATCAACATTCTATAATATCTTGATATGTTATTTGAATATCTTTAAATTCTAAAAATTACACACTTATTGTTATTATGCATTTAAGATGAAATCGTTTTCTCTGTTTATATTTATATTATTGTATTCCGCAGTTTCGTTTGCACAATGGCAGACCGAAGTACGTCTGACATTTGCACCCGGTGACAGCTATGAGCCTTTGAACAGTTCAAGAGGCATTGCATTAAACGGTAATACAGTGCACGTTGTCTGGGCTGACGAAAGAGATGGCAACCGGGAAATTTATTATAAACGCTCAACAGACAAAGGTCTGACATGGGGCCCTGACAATCGTTTCACTAACAACCCTGCTTCTTCCTGGCGTCCTTCTGTATCGGTTAATGGAACGACTGTTCATCTTGTATGGTGTGATGAAATCAGCGGTAATTTTGAAATATACTATAAGCGTTCAACCGACGACGGCATTAACTGGAGCGAAAATACACGGCTTACTTTCGACTCTGCACGTTCCTGGGCGCCTTCTCTGGCAGTTACCGGTTCTGTCTTACACATAGTCTGGCCCGAATCAAGAGATTTGAATGAAGAAGTTTATTACAAACGCTCAACTGATAACGGATTAAGCTGGGGACCGGACACAAGGTTAACTTATGATTCATCGGGAACGTATTATCCTTCTGTTGCAGTATCAGGCAGCAACGTTCATGTTGTATGGTATGATTTCCGGACAGGCAGGAGAACTGTTTTCTACAAGCGTTCAACCAACGGAGGAACAAACTGGGGGGCAGATACTCAACTTACATCCGGTTCATCTGAATCTTACAATGCAACGGTGTGTGTTTCAGGTTTTGCAGTGCATGTTGCATGGCAGGACACAAGATTTGGCGCTGAAGAAATATTTTATATGCGCTCATCTGACGGAGGATTGACCTGGAGCAGCGAAAATCGTATGACGAGTAATTCCGGCATCTCCTGGTATCCTTCCATTTCAGTAGCACAGAATAATGTTCATCTTGCATGGCAGGATAACACAACAGGCAATTATGAAATTTATTATGACCGCTCAACAAACGACGGGATAACCTGGGATCAAATACCACAGTTAACGAATGATACTGCAGAATCTCTTCGCCCTTCAATCGCTGTACTTGATTCATCAGTACACGTTGTCTGGAATGACAAACGCGACGGCAATTTCGAAGTATATTACAAACGCAACCCTACAGGAAATCCTGTCGGAATAAATAATATATCGGGTGTTATACCGTCTGCATACTCATTAAGCCAGAACTATCCCAATCCGTTTAACCCAGTTACAAATGTTAAATTCTCAATTCTAAGTTCAGGATTAGTAAAAATAGTAGTATATGATATTTTGGGAAGAGAAGTTCAGACTCTCGTAAATGAAAGACTGCAACCCGGGACTTATGAAACTTCTTTCGACGGTTCACAACTTACAAGTGGAGTTTATTTTTACAAGATGATTACGGATGAGTATTCTGAAACCAGAAAAATGCTTTTGATAAAGTGACAGAGTGATCCGCCCAATAAGATTGCGGACCTACAACAGATAACATATTTAAACTAAAAACCCGGCCATTAGCCGGGTTTTTGTTATTTACCTCAAATCTTTATTTTAATATATAGGTGTGACACCCATGTTGTAGAACATGAATGACCATTTGTCTGTTATTGCGTCGATTACCATCTTTGTAGGACGGCCTGCGCCGTGTCCTGCGTTTACTTCTATTCTTATCAGTACAGGGTTATCGCCTTTGTATAGTTCCTGAAGTCGTGCTGCGTACTTGAATGAGTGTGCAGGAACGACTCTGTCGTCGTGGTCTGATGTTGTTACCATCGTTGCAGGATAGTTGATTCCTGATTTTATGTTGTGGTATGGTGAGTATCCGAGTAAATATTTAAACTGTGTTTCATTGTCATCGCTCGAACCGTAATCCGTTACCCAAGCCCAGCCGATTGTGAACTTCTGAAAGCGAAGCATATCCATAACACCTACTGCGGGAAACGCAACTCTGAACAGGTCCGGTCTTTGATTGATTACTGCACCGATTAAAAGTCCGCCGTTCGAACCGCCTTCAACTGCAAGCTTTTGCGAAGATGTGTAACCGTTGCTGACTAAGTATTCCCCCGCCGCTATAAAATCATCGAACACGTTCTGCTTGTTCAGCTTCGTACCGCCCTGATGCCAGTCTTCGCCATATTCACCGCCGCCTCTTAGGTTTGCAAGTGCATAGACTCCTCCGTTTTCGAGCAATATAATGTTTGAAGTACTGAACGTTGGTTTTAAACTTATGTTGAATCCGCCGTATGCATAAAGCAGTGTAGGATTGTTACCGTCGAGCTTCAGTCCCTTCTTGTGAACTATAAACATTGGTATCTTCTTACCGTCTTTGCTTGAATAGAATACCTGCTTTGTTTCGTATTTATCAGCATCAAACTTTACTTCAGATTTTCTGTACATAGAAAGTTTGTTGTTAACAATGTCGTACTTCAATATCACTGCAGGATAAAGGAACGATGTGAATGCAAAGTAAATTTCTTTTTCCGATAAGTCTGCGTTGAACCCTGATACAGTTCCGAAAGTAGGAAGCTGTACTTCTGTTATCAGTTTTCCGTTTAAATCATAAGTGTAAATCCTGTCAGATGCGTCTTTCATGTACTGTACAAGAAACCTTCCCTGTGAAATTGATGCTCCTGAAAGAACTTCACTCTTTTCGGAAATAACTTCCGTAATGGAATTATCTTTCGTGCTAAACTTTATAACTTTATTCTTAGGTGCGTCTTTATTCGTGAATAAATAAATCTCATCGTCTATATTATTTATAACCGAGTAATCTGTTTCAAATCCTTTTACTATCGGCTTAAATTCTTTATCGCCCTTCGAAAGGTCTTTGTAGTAAAGTTCATTTCCGTTTTCGCCCTTCTTACCGACCGACATATAAAGGAATCTCTGGTCTTCTGAAGTGTAAATCCCTGCAGAAAGTTCGGGATGCTCTTTATCTTCGTAAATAAGTTTGTCTTCCGACTGGTCTGTGCCGACAACGTGGTAATATACCTTCGGGCTTTCGTTCTTTGATGTTAATTCTTTTCCTGCTTCGGGAGCGTCATACCTATTATAATAAAATCCGTTTCCGTACCACGATGCACCTGAGAACTTAACCCATCGCAAATGGTCATTCAACTTTGTCTTTGTAGCTATGTCTATAACAAAAAACTCATTCCAGTCTGAACCTGCCTTCGAAACTCCGTAAACAAAGTACTTCGCATCTTTTGAGATTGAAGTAGTTGAAATAGAAGAAGTGCCGTCTTCAGATAATTTATTCGGGTCAAGGAAAAGTTCCGGTGTCCCGTCAATTCCCTTCTGAATGTATAACATGCTCTGGTTCTGCAGTCCGTCGTTCTTGTAGAAGAAGTAATACTCCCCTGCTTTGTTTGGCGCAGTGTACTTCGGATAGTTCCAGACTTCATTCAGTCTTGCCCTGATTTTATCCCTGTAAGGAATTTTATCAAGGTAAGCAAATGTAACTTCATTCTCTTTCTTCACCCAGTCTTTTATTTCTTCGCTTTTATCATCTTCCATCCATCTGTACGGGTCGGCTACCGTAACGCCGAAATATTCATACGCATGTCTTTCTTTTCTTGCTTCGGGATAAACCAGTTTTTGTGCATAACCGCTCACTGCAAATGAAGCGATTATAAGCACCAGTAGTAATTTTTTCATACTTTATTTAAATGAGTTTTCAATTAATAGTTTTTGTGTCTCGTCGTATTTCTTATGCGAACCCGGTGCAGGGCTTGCACTTTCTTTACGTGAAACGAAGCTTAAAGTTTTACCGGTAAACTTATTTTCGTCAAGCCTTACTTTAAGGAAATTGAGCGCACCCATATTCTCAGGTTCTTCCTGTACCCAAACAACTGATTTTGCCTTTGCGAATCCATTCACGACATCAACAAGCTCATTTTCGGGCAAAGGATAGTACTGCTCAAGCCTTACAATAGCAACGTCATCAATCTTATTCTCTTTTCTGTGTTTAAGTAAATCGTAATATACTTTTCCGCTCGTTACTATCACTTTGCGAACTTTATCTTTATTAATTGCATTGTCATCCAGTACTTCATTGAACTTACCGCTCGTAAAATCTTCGAGCCCCGACTTCACATCAGGATGCCTCAGCAGACTTTTTGGCGTAAAAATAATAAGAGGTCTTCTGTTCTTTGCCTTCGCCTGATTTCTAAGCAGATGAAAATACTGTGCGGAAGTTGTCAAATTGCAGACGCGCATATTATTCTCGGCACAAAGCGTTAGGAATCTTTCAATACGTGCACTCGAGTGTTCCGAGCCCTGACCTTCCTGACCGTGAGGCAGAAGCATCACAAGATGATTTGGAAGTTTCCACTTAGTGTAAGACGTAACAATAAAATTATCTATCAGCGGTTGTGCAGAATTCGCAAAATCACCGAACTGTGCTTCCCAGATTACGAGCGAAATCGGGTCCGATGTTGTATAGCCGTATTCGAAACCGACAACGGCTGCTTCGGAAAGCAAACTGTCGTAAGGTTCAATCATTGCCTGACCTTCTGAAATATGATTAAGTGGAATATGTTCTGCTCCGTCAGTCGCATCTGTAAGAACAACGTGCCTCTGCGAGAACGTTCCGCGAGAGACGTCCTGACCGCTAAGCCTTACGGGAATTCCTTCCGTAAGAAGTGAACCAAATGCCAGCGACTCTCCGAGTGCCCAGTCGGCACCAGATTTGCCTTCTATAAAATCTTTTCTTCCTTCTATAAACTTCTTAAGTTTCGGATGAAGGTGAAAGTCAGACGGTAATTCCGTCAGTCCTTTTACTACTTCAACGAGATTATCTTTTTCTGCGTATGAATCTCCGTCGTTCCTTACAGAATCAATCTCTTCCTGAGTTGCAGAAAGAGGAATATCCGTAAACGGCTTTATATAAACTTCCTGACCAATCTTCACGTGTTCGTAGTTTGCATCCATCTTTTCGAATATATGCTTTTCCATTCCTGCAACTTCATCTGCGTTTAAAACTTTATCTTCAAGCAGTCTCTTCTGATAAATTTCCTTTACCGAAGGATGCTGTCTGATTAAGCTATAAAGCACGGGCTGTGTGAACGCAGGTTCATCAGTTTCGTTATGTCCGAGTCTTCTGTACGAAAATATATCTATCACTACATCTTTGTTAAACTTCATTCTGTACTCGTAGGCGAGTTTTGTAACCCACATACAAGCTTCAGGGTCATCTCCGTTTACGTGGAAGATTGGCGCCTGAACCATCTTTGCAACGTCTGACGCATAAACAGTCGAACGTGCATCAACAGGTGTTGTGGTAAAACCAATCTGGTTGTTGATGATTAAGTGAATCGTTCCTCCTGTTCTGTAGCCGTGTAGCTGAGAAAGGTTAAGCGTTTCAGCAACTATTCCCTCTCCTGCAAAAGCAGCGTCGCCGTGAAGAAGTACAGGAATGATTTTATTCTTTTCCGTATCGTTCATACGCGATTGTTTTGCACGAACAATACCTTCTACGACAGGGTTCACGTATTCAAGGTGCGAAGGATTCGATGCAATCGAAACTTTTATCTTTTTTCCACCGAGAGTTTCGTAATCTCCCGATGCGCCGAGGTGATACTTCACGTCGCCCGAGCCCTGTGCAGAGTCGAGGTCAACTATATCCTCGAACTCCGAGAATATTGCGTGCATCGGCTTGCCGATTATGTTCGCAAGTACGTTCAGCCTTCCGCGATGCGCCATACCGAGCACGAGTTCTGCTACGTCGTCATTAGCGGCATCGTTCATCAGGTAATCGAGGACGGGAATGATTGTTTCCGAACCTTCGAGTGAAAATCTTTTGTGGCCGAGATACTTTTTATCAATGTACTTTTCAAAGTTCTCTGCCTGTATAAGTTTGTAAAGAATATTCTTTTTAAAATCGTTGTTGTAGTGCGGCTGATTCCTTACCGACTCCATATTGTTTTGCAGCCACTGCTTTTCGTTTGGGTCCTGAATGTGCCTGTATTCAACACCTATGTTCTCGCAGTAAGTCTGGTGGAGCATATCCAGTATATCGCGAAGTGTAGCAACTTTGTAACCGCCGAGACCGTCGCAGAAAAACTTCCTGTCGAAATCCCAGACCGTGAAACCGTAGTTCAGCGGGTCGAGTTCGGGATGGTACTGCGCCTTCGGATGAATCGGGTCGAGATTTGAAAGCAGATGTCCGCGAACGCGAAACATATTCATCATCTGCGTAACACGCGTGATTTTTTCAATCTCTTTTATGTTCAGCGATGATTCAAATTCTTCTGTGTTATTATCGGGCTTCCAGATAAGTGGCTTCACGAGCAGACCGAGGTCTTCAAACATTTCATCGTAGAACCCGTCTTCGCCTGCAACCAGTTCGGAAAGTTTCTTCAGGAAAAGTCCTGACTCTGCTCCCTGAATTATTCTGTGGTCGTAAGTGCTTGTGATGTTCATCACCTTTGAAAGTCCGAGCGACGAAATAACGTCACTGCTCGATGCTTCAAAGCCCGCGGGATAATCTATACTGCCCGTTGCGATGATTGCACCCTGCCCTACCATAAGTCTTGGGTTTGAAGATGAGGTTCCGATTGTACCGGGATTCGTCAGCGAGATTGTCGTCCCGATGAAATCCGATACTTCAATTTTATTCTGCCGAGCACGGCTGATAATATCGTTGTAAGAATCGAAGAATTGTCTGAAGTTCATGAGGTTTGCCTTCTTAATGTTCGGCACAACCAGTGAACGCGTTCCATCTTTTTTCACAAGGTCAATTGCAAGACCGATGTTTACATCATTCCTTTTAATCACCATCGGGTTACCGTCAATGATAGTGAATGCATTGTTCAGCACGGGAATAGTTTTCAATGCTTTAACTATTGCCCAGCCGATGATATGCGTGAAAGAAATCTTTCCCTGTTTTGTTTTCCTGAAATGGTTGTTGATGTACTTTCTGTTTTCCTCGAGCACCTTTACGGGAATCGAGCGCAGAGAAGTAGCAATCGGGATGGAAAGACTGCTGTCCATATTCTCGATTATCTTCACACCCGCACCGCGAATCTGCACCACGTCCTCGCCAGCGACAGGTTTCGGAAGGTTCACGTTCGCAGGTTTCTTCTTACCGCTTACATCGTTATCGTCATCTTTCTTTATTTTTGTAACAGTTTTCTTAACTTCTATTTCAATCGATTTGAAAAACTCTTTCCAGTAATCGCTCACCGAATCGGACGCTTTTTCAAACTCATTCAGCATCTCCATCACGTACCAGGTATTCACACCAAATTCAGAAATCTTCTCTCTTTGTTTTCTGTTTAAATCATCAATGTTCAATTTCTTTTATTCCTTTAAGTTATTTTCATTTGTTATTAAAATGTAAAGCAAGCATCCCTGCTTGCAGAAGGTAAATATAGCATTTCAATCACTATAGTCCATTTGTTTTTACAGAAGTTAAAACAAATTATTCCTATAAAAATTCTTATAAATTAGTTACTTTGTTACTCAAGTTAAACCTAATTAATACAAAATATGAAACAATTATTTGAGAAAATCATTTTACTCGGAAGACCCGCATCAGGAAAATCAGAAGTTATTAACTATATCAAAAAAACATCTGACGAAGACAGAAAAAACAGATTTCACATCGGCAAGTTTGTTGAAATAGACGACTTCCCTATGCTCTGGACCTGGTTTGAAGAAGACGACATTCTGGAAAAGAAGTTCGGAAAGCCAAGACTGCATTCAGATTCAGAAGGTTACTTTTTACACGAATACCTCTGGCATTTATTAATAGAAAGAATTTCGTTCGACTATTCAAAGAGCAAACGCGACCTTGGCGACAAGACAAAGGAAGTGACGCACCTGATAGAATTCTCGCGCGGCACTGAGCACGGCGGATACAAAGAAGCATTCAAGCACCTTTCGAAAGAACTGCTCGAGAACGCTGCGATAGTTTACGTGAACGTACCTTTTGAAGAGTCGCTCCGCAAGAACCGAAAGCGCTTCAATCCTGATAAGCCAGATTCGATACTCGAGCACGGATTACCGGATTCAAAGCTCACGAAGATGTACAAGGAAGTTGACTTCCACGAAGTGATTGCCGGCGACGACACATACATCAACATCAACGGAGTAAAAGTCCCGTACGTAATATTCGAAAACATGCCTTCGAAGACAGACGACCCTGCGCTGCTCGGTCCTGCACTCGACGAAGTAATGACAAAACTCTGGGACACTTACAACAAATAGACCTTAGATAATATTTAAATGCAAAAGCCCGTGGAGCAATTCACGGGCTTTTTTAATGCGCGAAAATTATTTAGAGAGATTATTATTGGCCCGTCAGGTAGAAGATCCCGATTTATCTGAATATGTCCACTAGACAGCATGTTCTTTTCCAAAAATGCCTACACAAATCAAACCATTTCCCAGTCGTTACTTCTCATCCCTTATTATATTTGTCAATATCTCCCCTAGTTCACCCCAAAAAACTAAAAAAGGCTGATTCCATCAGCCTTTTCTAAGTAAATCACTTTTCTAATCTCTACTGCTAAATCTCACCCTTACTTAAACGTTTCGTAAACAGTCGAAATTACGTATGCTCCCGTCGTTTCCGATTCCTTCATCAGAGTCCCGTTTTTGTATATCGCTACTTTCACGCTTCCGGTCTTCCCGTCGTTCTGTGCCGATACGTAGCAATAGCCCGCTTTATGCATCTTGTGTCGGTATGGCAGTTTCACGTTTGGAAATTGTGATATGCCGTCGTCTTTGTTTTGCAGCGTCACGCTTACCGTCTCCGCCGTTCCCGTCACTACGTATTCTATTTCATTTACTCCGGTAATTTTGTCAACCGAACTGCAAAGCCCGCAGCTTATCACAATCCCTGCTAATAATATTATTGCAATTAAAAATTTAATGTGATTCTTTCTGATTTGCTCCGGGATGCCCCTTTGTGTTTTCGAAACCATAATTTATTCCTCCAAATAATTTTATGAATTTAAAACCTTCGCCTATAATTAAGAATAATAATTTTGAATTGCAAGATAATTTTATGAGGCTATTGAGTACAATATTCTCGTAAGAATGCTTTCTTTATTTCTTCCCACTTCTCCCTTTCTTCATCTTAGCCTTCTCCAGGTTTTGCTTTGCTGCTGCCTTTATGATTTTCGTTACGAGGAGCACGGGTACGGGTTTGTCGTTCGGGATTTTGATAGTGCCCTTCGATGTTTCGTACGCTTTGAGCTCTGAACTGAATGCCACTATTATTTTCGGGCTTAGAAAAAGTGAGTAGTGGTTCTTAAACGCCGCGAAGTATGCGAGGATTCCATTGTATTTGTAAGCCGGCATCTGGTAGCTGATTACTTCAACAGCTTCGGGCACAGTCGTTTTTATTGTCAGCCTGATTTTTGAAAGTTTGGCTTTTATATCATCGGTTTGATTCGAGATGTATGCGTCGATGTCTTTTACAGGTTTATTCATTTTTAAAATATTTGTTTCCTTCAGTATAACTCTTGAAGTTGTTTAAGATTGCCTGCCAGCCTGCGCGCTGCTGATCGGCTGTATGCGTGCTTTCAGCATCGAATGTTTCGACGATGTTTGTTTCGCTTCCTTCACCTGCAAAATATATTTTCACTTTTCTGCCGTCGGCGAGCGAATAAACTATCAGGACGTACTTGATGACGGTTTCGTAGGTGCCTTCGAAGTCGAAGCCAACTTTTCCGTTGCGGGCTTCCATACGCGAGAGGAATTTTCCTCCGGGACGCAAATCGTTTTCGGAGTGCGGAGTGTGCCATTCGTCGCTTGCGGCGTTCCATTGTGTTATGTGCGCGGGCAAAGTCCAGTAGTCCCAGACTTTTTCCACAGTTGCAGAGATTGTTGCCTGTACAGTTATAGTTTTTTCCATAGTAATGTATTATTCCAAATACTAATGGAACAAATTATACGACTGAAATAGTTCAACTGAATTCAATTGTGTGCGGCAATTTTAAAAGGGCTGAATTTCTTCAGCCCTTTGATAATTGTTTTACTTCCCGTCCATTGCTGCCTTAAGCGATTCAAGGTCTTTTGCTATTTTTATTCCGGGCAGCTTTACTACTGCACCTATCTGTGCGATAAAGCTTCCCTGTACTTCACCTGTTTTATAAGTTGTGAAACCAATCCTGTATAAACCCATCACCAGTGCCTTCGATGGATTACTGGTTTCGCTGGATATGCGCATCTGCGAGTTGTACTTTTTACCCGATGGCTGTGCAGGCAAATCGCCTGTGTCATCATTCTGATCATACATTCTCCAGTTTGCTGTCTTTCCATTTGCTACAAAATTGGAATCGTTCAATACTAAATCAGCACGCTCAAATGAAATCCAGGTATCAAAATATTTCTTGCGCTCATTGAAATTATCACCGTAATCACTCATTTTAAAGTCCTCTTTGCCGGGGCTCAGGTGGCTGGGTATCGGTGACACCATTCTGATTCCGATTTCCGGTGCTGCAATTGGAATCCATAAATAAAGATAGTAATACTTTTTCCCGCCGCGCTCCTCGTCAGGAACTGACCCTTCTTTGATGTAGCCAAAATAGCTTATGACATCAAGATAAGGTATGCGAATTTCCTGACCGAACACTGATTTCTTTCCGAGGTCAGCATCGAAGGTTGGAAGCTTTTGTGCATTAATCCCTTTGATGAAGAACATTGAAAGCAATAAGAAGAAAATTAGTTTTTTCATAACATAAAATTTAAAATTGTTATCCTACTCGTTAGGCTTTTCAGAAACGCCATGTTTTTTAATGTGGTATAGCATCTCCACGGTTGATTAATTTAAATCTTTTTAATAGACAATGCCGGATGGATTTTCCCTAAGCTTATTTAGTTTTTGAATCCTGTAATTGATTGTCATCCCTGTTGTAAAATTAGACATTAAACTTTAATTAAACAACGCATCTTTCAACGTTTATCGTCAATTTCGATGTTTGTTGCTTTTATCAGGTGCCTATTTCAACGTCGTATTTGTCGAGAAGTCCTGCTGCGCCTGAGATTGAGAACTTTGCTTTCCTGACGCGGTTCTTTTCGGGATCTATGGAAAAATTGAAGGATGTGGTGAAGTCGGCTTTTTCAAGAATGGTTTTTTCGAATGTTGCGCGTGTGAAGTCGCAGGCGTCGAAGACTGAGTTGCTTAAATCGCAGTCGGTGAAGTCGGCTTCGTGGAGGATGGAGTTTTTGAACGTTGTCTTTTTGAGCTTTGCTTTGAAGAAAGATGAATGTTTGAGGTTGCAATTATCGAAGCTGAATGACAATCCGAATTCGTTGCAGTGCTCGAAGTGAAGTCCGAGCATTTTGCAGCCGATGAATCGGATGTCGCGCAAGGTTGTTTTGTTCAGCTTTGCCATACTGAGGTTGCATCCTTTGAACTCGCATTCTATGAATTTAATTTCGGAAAGGTTTGTGCTTGCGAAATCGCAGTTTATAAACCTGCAGTTTTCATAGTCCCCTTTTTCAGGAGGAGTTACAGTAAAATCAGTTTTCTCGAAAGTCTTTTCTGTGAAGTAAATTTCTTCCATCACTATAATTAAATTCTAAAATATTGTTGTCTGCTTATATTCTGAATATGCAGGGAATCTTTTTTCAAGCTCAAGCTCTTCGAGGTGACGCCAGTACAAAACATTTGCGATAAATGGCAGAGCGAGAATTAAAGGTATAAGCGCTCCGTATAACAGCGGTCCTCCAATTATCCATAGTATAAAACCTGTATACATAGGATGACGAAGCTTCGAGTAAATTCCTTTTGTTATCAAATCACCATTATAACTTTCGAGAGTTTTAATCGTGAACAAACCAGAGAAGAATACAAAACCTCCTGTGAGTATTAAGACAAAGCCAATGTAATTTATAAATACGGGCAAGGCTATTCTGTTTAATCCTGTAAAGCACATCAAAAACCAGGACATCCAGAGAAGTGCCATATTTATAAATATAATGATAAAAGAAATTTTATTTGCAGTGATATACTTTTTGTGCTTAAGTATTTCATAACCTGTTCTGATTAGATGAGCGTCTGCACACACAATAATCAGTAATATAAATAAACTATCCTCCATAGCTGTATTTTTATTAAGTTGTTTGTGGACTTTCTTTTTTTACCATTTCTTTAAAAATAGCAGTGCATTTTCTTCCGGCGTCGTCGTTGCCAAGAGCTACATACCAGGTACTGCGACGGCTTGAACGGAAAAGGAAGCCGAACATTTCAACGCCTGTTTCTTCAATCAGGCTGCCGAGTTCGGAATCTTTCCATTCGCGGACTTCTATAATGTCCTTCCATTCAGCCACGCCGACTCCCTCTTTTACCTTATCGGTGAATATGCCAAAGAACAAATATCTTTTTGTGATGCAGATTTCTGTATAGTCAGTTTTGATTCTTCCCAGAAATCCTTTCTTCTTGTTTGTGGTTTCAAAGCAATGAAGTATGTCATTTTCTACGTCGCCAAGTTTATATTCTTCGGCAAATGCTCTGATGTTATTTCTGAACGAAGGTTTCATTTCGTCGAGCCTGCGCTCGAGAGTTGAACGTGTGTATTCGCTTTTTTTCATTGTGGTTTTTGATTGGTTACACAAATATAATGTTTTGGGGAAATATATTCACATTAGAATTCTGTCCTTGAAATGCAAAGAGACTGCTCCCACAAATGACACAAATGGAATGAATTAAGATTCAGAGTTTGTTAAATGCAAAGAACTCAAAGCATTCAAAAGATTTTTAAGGGGGTAGTAAAAGAACAGTGAGCACTAATCAGCAGGATATTAAAAAGGCAGGGACCTTTCGATCACCTGCCAGTTTTTAATTGACGTGTACATTCATTTAATCAAAACTCACATGCGCTTCAACATCAAGGACCTTTGATTAAATGATTCACATCATTTTATCATCAACATCTTCTTAGTTTCGGAGTAGCCCGATGTCTGCATTTTATAGTAGTAAACTCCGCTTGCGAGACCACTGAAGTCGAAATCTATGTTGTATATTCCAGCTTTTAGAAAGCCATTATGCAAAACTGCAACTTCCATACCGATTGAATTGTAGAGAGTTACTTTGACGTTTTCATTCTTTGGAATTGAAAATTTAATATTGGTTTTCGGATTAAAAGGATTCGGGTAGTTTTGCCGGAGTGCGTAATTTTCAATTTTACTGCTTACAGGATTAATGCCAATTGAACCCGTGACAGAACCTTTTGCCGCTTGCTGAACAATAGAGTTGCTCAAACGGCTTTCCCTTTTATAAACAAACGTTACAAACTCACAGTTTTCAGGAACCCAGTTTGAATCGAGCGGATATGTGAACGTCTTTACAATAACCTGATTCTGATTCCACGTACCCGAAATCAGGAGTTCACCCTCTGCTCCGTTTACCATGCTGCGTGTTACCCAGTCGTGTTCATAATTCATATTATTTGCATTGCAGGGACCCTCTGTCTGATATGATATAAGATTGTTTTCGGCATAAACAAAGTTTATTCTGTATTCACCAGTAAGCATTTGTTCTGCCTTAGCACTGATTGTAACAGTGAACATCCGAGTGACGGGATTATATGATTTTGAAACTACTGTAAGTTCAACGGGAGAAACCGGATAATTATTATACCTGAAAGCGAGTGAATCCCTGTAATGCAAATAGTCCGTGTACTGCCAATAGCTTCTGTCGATGAAAGACATCGGTGCACTAAAACCGTCTTCGGAACCTAAAAGCGAATCTTTTATTTCCCTTCCAAAATAGAATGTATATGGGTCTACAGGATTCCTGATTGTGCCATGGTATGCAAGAATTATTGTCTGTGGATATTGTATCATTGTAGAAACCCTTAACAAAGAATCCATACATCCACAGTACTGGCAAGTGCTTGAAGTTGTGAATTCGAGAAGAATTCTTCTTGGAGATGCCTGTAGATTTAATGAAATTAATGCTGTAAACACTAATAAGATGAATATTTTTTTCATAATGTAATAATTAAGTTCATAACATTAACTGCAAGTAGTGTGCCAGTGTATAAACTTTAATTTTGCAGCTTAAAACGTATTTTAGGGTGCGGGGGCAAATAGAATTTTCTCAATATGAGACAGATTTTCTCAAATTGAAACTGTTTATTCGAGAAGGGTTTTCAGAATCTGAGAGACAGACAACTTAGTCCGCCGTCGAGTTTTTGAAACTCTGAGACATCTACTTCGATTGCTCTGTAACCTGCATTCTCTATTTGAACTTTTGTATTGGTATGTCCTTTAGGAACTATAACCTTTCCGTTCACCCACAAAGAGTTTGCGGCATAAGCTTCTTTTTCATCGACTACAATTCGTGAGAAGTTTTTGAATGCGGGATTGCTAATAAACTCGCCGCTGACTAATAGATTATTATTCTCAAGGTATGACAAACCTGTTTTAAGATGGAGCATTGTACTCAGAGGAACTTTAGTCCCCGTCATTCCATACTTCTGAAGTATGTTAATCAATTGCTCAGCACCTTCGTTGTTTGTCCTTTCGGAAATACCGATGAAGAAATCATTACCAGCCATCATCACGTCTCCTGCATCGAGTGTACCCGGAGAATTTATTTCTTCGATGACGCTGAAGAATTTCTGAAGCGGTTCACTTATAAAAGACTTTTCACCGTTTCTTTCAGGTGCACCGGGATTTGTTACAAGTGCAAACTTCGAAGTACAAAGAGCAACATCTTCTATGAAAGTGGAATCAGGGAAGTCGTTTAATGCTTCGAGCACGGTTACGTTTAAACCGCATTCCTTTAATGCGCTGACGTAATTTGTGTGCTGTTCAAGTGCTTTAGCATAATCAGGCTTGCCTAAATCTGCCGAAGTTATTCCGTGCACCATAGCGGGGCACGGTCTTCTTACGATAGCATTCGTAAATTTTGTGTTCATATTAATCTTTATATGACTTTGGTACTTTCGGGTCGGTAATAATTATGTAATCGCCTAGATGTTTGAATTTATTCCAGTCTATGTTCGGGAAAGAATCTTCGGCACCTGATGAAATAACCAGTACCTTAGCATCGGGACTGTACTTCTTTAACTGCTCTACGATTGCAAACTTCTCGTCGCTGTGAAAACGTCCGTTCACCTGATAAACTTTCTGTCCCGGATTCTTTTTAAGATATTCAGAGATTGAATATGCCATAGTTGCATCCCAGAGTGACTGTCCCATGATGAAACTGTATCCCGGAGGCATTGGCGGCATTTTCGTTTTTGATGTATCCAGAACTGAAGAAGTATCGTGCATAGTTGACATCAGTTTTTCATAATACTTCCCTGTAGCAGTATCGTATGGCAGCGGTGCAAAGAACTTTTTTGCGTCATCAGACAATTGCATAAGTGTCGACTGCCCTTTTCTGCTGGCAAGACTTGTATAACGACCAGGTGCGTTTGCACAAACGACATCGAGTTTACTCGACTTTGCAAACTCTACCATCGGTCTGTAGTCTTTATAGTTACCCCAGACACGTGCATCCTTTTTGAAATTCTTCTCGCGTACAAAATCTTTAAGGTATTCATTCATTACAGTCTGTACATCCCTTTCGAACATTTCCATAGAGAGGGTTACGCTGCTGTTGTATTTATAGTATAATTCTTCGAGCATTTTGTTTTCAAGGTAGTGAGTCACGGAATCGTTGTGCTCTTCTCCGTAGAAAAGTACATCGTAGTCTTTCATATCTTCGGCAATCTGTGTAAGAGTAACTTCCTTACCATCCTTGACAGAGTATATTTTATAATTCTTTTCAGTAACCTGTGCAAACGACTGAATACTGACTGCAAAAAGAATACAGATAAAGAGTGTTTTGATTGTTTTCATTATGTTAGGTTTGATTTTAATATTATTCTGATTTATAACTTGAACCGTTGAACAATCTCCATTTCCATAAATCGCCTTTTTTAATCATGATTCCTGTAAAGCGGTAAGGTGCTTTTCTTATTTTACCTGATTTACTTTCGATTACCATTTTCCCATCTATAAAAACCCAGGCAGTGTTTTCGTTGTAGTCGATATCAACCCTGTTCATTTCCCAGGAGAAACTTGCAAACCCAAAGAGCTGACTTAGCCAGCCTCTTATCTCTTCCTTGCCTTTGAATACTTCACCGCTGTCTGAACCTACCATTAAAGTGTTTTCAGAGTCATCGAAGAACGTCATGAATTTCTCAAGGTCAGAATTCTTTGCTGTAGAGTTCCAGAGTTCAAGAGTTTTGGTGATTTCTCCTTTAACGTTATCGGATAGCACCTGCGCTCTTATAGTACCGGATAAAACCGACACCACAAATACCAACAGAAACAGAAATTGTTTTTTTGCCATACTTTGATTATTATAATTGTAATTAAAATAATATAAATAACTTATTAAACAAAGGAGTTTATGTGTATAACGAAGAAGGGCTGATTTGATTCAGCCCTTCTTATATATTTCGTGTTTATTAATTTATTATTTCTGCTCTTCTGC
>JBMOHR010000002.1:0-74099 GCA_049317745.1 Ignavibacteria bacterium | reverse complement strand
TCTTCTGTCCTATCCAGCTTGTTAAATATGTCATTCCGTACTGTATTGCTCCCTGTAGTACAATCGTACCGAATAAGATTAATACAATCATCTGAAGGCCGGGTAGGTTCTTGTTGCCAATCATATCATCAATCGCAATAGGTGTCAGCCTTGGTCTTACCGCAGCAAGTGCAGAAGTGAATATTGTCAGAGAAATCGCCAGTACTATATACCATTTGTACGGCTTAAAGTATGAAAGCAGTCTCCTGAATATAACAGAGTCAATTGGTTTGCCCAATGCATCTTCGCTTTTTTTTGCTGTAATTTTTCTTACGCTCATTATATATTACATCTCCTCAATTTCTTCCTCCAGTAATTGCTTAATGTGTATGTTGTAGTATATTCCATTCTTTGCTAATAATTCTTCGTGTGTGCCCTGTTCTTTTATCTGTGCGTTCTCGAGGACTATAATGTTGTCAAGGTTCTTCAAAGTCGAAATCCTGTGAGATATTATTATAGTTGTTCTGTCTTTCATTACTTCTTTCAATCCCTGTAATATTTCCTCTTCTGTATTCGTATCAACTGCAGACAAAGAATCATCCAGTATTAAAACCTTAGGAGTTTTATATATTGCCCTGGCGATTGATGTTCTCTGCTTTTGTCCGCCCGATAATGTAACGCCTCTTTCTCCGATAACTGTTTTAAACTTTTCCGGGAATAAATTCACATCTTTATACAGCCCTGCAAGTTGTGATGAACTTTCAAGATTGCTTTCGTCAATAGTATCTTCTGAATATCCAATGTTGCTCTCAATTGAATCCGAGAATAAAAATGATTCCTGAGGAACTACACCTACAGATGTTCTTAAAACTTCAAGCGGAATTTCCTTAATGTCTTTCCCGTCTAATAATATTTTGCCCTCAGTAGTATCGTAAATTCTGGGAATAAGATTAATTAGTGTTGACTTCCCGCAACCCGTATGACCTATTATTCCGAGGCTGCTGCCCTTGTCTATCTTCAGGTTTATGTTCTTTAACACAAAGTTGTCAGTCTCGGGATATTTAAAACTTACATCTTTGAATTCAACAGTTCCAAGTATATCACGGTTTTTAATATTTGAATCTGTAACATCGTTATCCTGAATCTCGGGTTCAATATTTCTTATTTTCATTAATCTGTCCATAGATGGTGAAGCCCTTTGTACAAGATTAATAACCCATCCGAATGCTATCATAGGAAAAGTTAACTGACCGAGATACACAATAAACTCTGTAACGTTACCGATAGTAAGTTTGCCGTTAATAACATCCACTCCGCCGAAATATATTACAATGATGATAGAAAGCCCAGTTAATAAGAACATCATAGGAAATGCATATGCCTGAATTCTCGCCAGCGATAAATTCTTCTTCTGATAATCTGCGGAAATTATGTTAAAATCTGCTATCTCAGAATCTTCTCTTACGTATGATTTCATAACCCTGATGCCTGAAAAGTTTTCCTGTACCTTTGTAGTAAGTCCAGAAAATGCTTCCTGTACTTTCTGTGAGCGACCGTAAACAGATTTCATTACCTTGTAAACAAAGAATGAAATTAACGGAAGAGGTATTAATGCAATTAATGAAAGTTTAAAAGCAATGCTGAACATTATCGTTAAGGTAACTACTGTCCTCAGGAAAGTCTGTATCGAATACATAATTCCGGGTCCTAAGAAGTTACGTATATTATTAATATCATTAGTAGCGTGAGCCATTAAATCGCCGGTGGAATTCTTGTCATAAAAGGATTTAGGCAGTTTTTGAAGATGCTCAAAGAAATCGTGTCTTAAATCATTCTCAATTTCTCTTGATGCTACAATTATGGTCCTTCTTGTAAGAAAAAGGAAAACACCTCCGACTAATATCAGACCTACACTCAGCAATCCGTAATTCAAATACGAAAAACTTGTATCACCTTTCGAAATTGCGTCAATACCGTTACCGATTACAAGGGGGTATATACTTTGAAGAGAAATACTGATTATAACAAATACAGTACCTAATAATAGTTTATACTTCTGCTTCTTTAGATATGGAATAAGTGGAAATAATGATTTCATACGATAAAATTATAAAAACTATACATCATTTAAAATTTATAAAGGAATCTCTTTTTAATTGCTAATTGAAAATATTGTTAATATATTTACACTTTATAACAAATAAATCATTTAATTAGTTTTTTGAAAAAAGTACTTTCAATATTGCTTGTTTCTCTTCTGATATTTAATTCAGCGGGCTACGTATTGGTATTTTTTCAGTTAAAGTTTTCTTTTCAGAAAGAAGCACTTTCAAAACTGGAGGATTTTCTTGAACCTTCTGAAATGACCGTCATTAACATTTCAAAAAACGAGTTTACTAAAGGAAGCGAAAATTTCTACAGAATTAACGAACATGAAATAAATTTCTACGGTAAGCTTTATGATATTTCTCAGGTAGAATTTATTAACGATTCTGTTAAAATTGTTGCATTGAGTGATGAGAACGAAAACAAATTAAACGATTTCTTTGAACTGGCATTAAATAAGAACCTAAACGATAAATTTTCAAAAACTGCTTCAATAATAAAACTTCTCATAACCGAAGCAGGATTACCTACAGAGTTCAGTAGCGCATCATCTTGGAGAGAGGATATGTGCTATAATTTCATTTTTGTCCCAATTTTGAAAACCTTTCTGGAAATCCCGACTCCACCTCCGAAATCCATTTCATAGTAATATTAATTTTCACGTTCCAAATGAATTACAACACTTAATGCATATTTAATCTGCATTATTTTATAATTTTATAAATTAATTTATTAATATGAAGAAAATATATTTATTTACTATATTATTACTGTTTGCTGTCATACAGGTTTCTATGTCTCAGACGGTAACTGTACTTGATAAAGAAACATTAAAGCCCATCAAGGGAGCTGCAATTTCGGTTAACGATAAAGATTTTATCTATACTAACGTTTTAGGTCAGGCTGATGTTTCCCAATTTAAAGGAAACGAAACAATAAAATTTCAGGCAAGCGGTTTTCAGGCATTGGTTTATACATACTCAAGACTTGAAACCGATAAGTTTTCAGTTTCATTAGGTTCAAAGTCCTATTCCACAGACGAAATCGTCGTCTCTGCAGACAGGTTCAATGAACTCTTAAAAGATGTACCAAGACAAATTGATGTTTTAAACACAAAAGATATTCAGTATTCTAACGTACAAAATACTGCACAGCTTCTGGAAAAAACCGGAAACGTTTCAGTTCAGACCAGCCAGCAGGGTGGTGGAAGTGTCGTACTAAGAGGTTTTGAAGCAAGCAGAGTTTTAATAGTAGTTGATGGTGTCAGATTAAATAATGCTATTTTCCGTGCAGGGCATTTACAGAATATTCTCAGAATTGATAATAATATGCTCGATAAAGTTGAAGTGCTTTACGGCCCGGGTTCATTAATGTACGGCAGCGATGCTCTTGGTGGTGTCATGAATTTTTATACTAAAAATCCTACTTTAAGTTTAAACAATAAATTACTCACTAAGGGTGATGCATTTGTAAGGTATTCTACTGCAAATCAGGAAAAAACCGGACATATGAACATAAGCCTTGGCGGTAAAAGCGTTGGATTTATCGGTAGTTTCACATTCTCAGATTTTGGTGATTTAAGAATGGGTGCCAATTATGAACCGACAGCTAACGATGCATGGCAAAGAAAATATTATGTTGAGAGAGTTAACGGTGTTGACGTTATGACAAAAAATGACAATGTAAACATCCAGAAGCAGTCAGCTTATCAGCAATACGATGCACTTGGAAAGTTCTTAATAAAGCAAAGCGATAAAGTGCAGCATACTTTTGCATTTCAGTACTCTAACACAAACGATGTTCCTCGTTATGACAGATTAAACATATACAGTGGTTCAAACCTTAAGTTTGCACAATGGTACTACGGACCTGAATCAAGATTAATGGGCTCATATAAACTTGATCTTAAGAACGAAAATTCTTTCTACGATAATGCTCAGTTAACATTGGCATACCAGAGTATTAAGGAAAGCAGAAATAACAGAAGATTTGGAAACGCAAATCTGTTCAGCCAGAATGAAAAAGTTGATGTTATGACGGGCAACCTTGATTTCTACAAGAAATTAAAGGAAAACGAAATACGTTACGGCATTGAAGGTACATACAATATCGTGAAATCAACTGCTACTAAAAATAATATCGTTACAGGTGTTTCAACTCCTGACGTTACAAGATATCCTGATGGCGATAACAATATGCTCTCACTTGCGGCTTATTTCTCGCATTCGTGGGAAATGAACAAACAGTTTACTTTGTCGGATGGGTTACGTTTTAGTTATGTATCTCTGAAATCAACATTTGTTGATACAACATTCTATAAATTCCCGTTCAATGAAGCCAAACAGAATAACTCTGCACTTAATTTCTCACTCGGTTTGGTATATATGCCGACAACCGACTGGAGATTCTATGTTAACGGTGCATCAGGTTTCAGAGCACCTAACTTTGATGACTTAAGCAAAGTTTTTGAAACAGCAACAGGAAATGTTATCGTTCCTAATAATAACTTAAAACCTGAATATACTTACACAGGTGAATTAGGGATTTCAAAAATATTTGATAACAGAATTAAACTTGATGGTGTTGCGTATTATACAATGTTCTCAAACGCAATCATTACTGCTCCTTTCCAGTTTAATGGTCAGGATTCTGTTACTTATCAGGGTGTTCGCTCTAAGGTTTACGCCAATCAGAATGCCGATAAAGGTGCTTACGTTCTCGGATACAATCTGAATATGTCTGCTGACTTAACAAATTATCTTTCGCTGACAAGTTCTTTGAACTTCACATACGGAAGAATTAAAACTGATTCTGTTGACGTTCCATTAGACCATATTCCGCCGGTTCTCGGAAAAACAAGCTTAGTTCTTAAACTTGATAAGTTCAAGGGCGATTTTACAGTTATGTACAGCGGCTGGAAACGTATCTGGAATTTCAGTGATTCTGGTGAAGACAACCTGCAGGATGCAACACCAAGCGGTATGCCTTCCTGGTATACACTTAATTTAGGTGGTGCATATCAGTTAACACCAAATTTACAGATTCAGGCAAGACTTGATAACTTACTCGACAAGAATTACAGAACTTTTGCATCAGGTTTTAATGCTCCTGGCAGAAACTTTGTTCTTTCTTTAAGAGGTAATTTATAAGATTTTAGCATTTTTCATCTTGTTACGATTCTGATATCGGGGTATCTTATTAAGATACCCCTATCAGAATTTTTATTGCAATTATATACTAATATTATAATGTATACCTCAAACCTTATTCTTATGATATCTTTTTACATTTATTAATTTGTAAATTACACTTAAATTACTATACTATATAAAGAATTTAATACTTTATTATGAAAAAAATTATTCTCTACTCGATACTACTTCTTATATTCGCCTCAATATCATATGCTCAGGAAGAAGAACGCGACAGTATGAAATACGAAACTGAGGAGCTTGTTATTACAGGTACAAGAACACTTGAAAAGATAATTGACATCCCATTCTCTGTATTCAGAGTTGATAAAAAGGAATTAATGTTTGGCAAGAAGGTTTCTGCCAAAAATGTTCTGGCTGACGTCCCGGGTCTTTTTCTTCAGTCAAGATACGGAAATAAAGATATTCGTGTTACAATCAGAGGGTATGGTACACGTTCCAATACAGGTGTAAGAGGTGTTAAGATTCTTCAGGACGGTATTCCCGAATCAGAGCCGGACGGTGAAACCGTAGTAGACGCTATCGACTTCACTTCCCTCGGTGGTGTTGAAGTCGTTAAAGGTAACCTTTCATCAATTTACGGAAACTCACCTGGTGGTGTTGTTAACTTTTTAACCGATATATATTTTCCCGATAATTATTTCACTTCTAATAATCAGTATGGCTCCTATGGCTTTCTTCAGAATGGTGGCAAGGTAGGTGTTAAGACAAATGATTACAGATTTTTTATGAGCTATAATTACCGTAATCTGAAAGGGTTCAGAGACCATAGCAGTGAATACGGACATTTGGTAAATTCAGTTTTCGAAGGATACCTTGGTAATAAATCTTCAATCACCGTGCTGAGCAATTATGTCCGCGGTATTAACAGAATCCCGGGTGCCTTAACCAGAGAACAGTTTGACCAGAATCCGATGCAGGCAAGGGATATTGCGATTTCTCAGGATTTCAGGAATGAATCCAAGAAGGGAAGACTTGCTGTTAAGTTCAAAACAACTTTCGGTAAAAATGATGCTAACGAACTCGAAATAACGGGGTACGGCGGAATGAAAGACTTTATGAAAACAGATGACGAATTCTACACAATATCTACCAGAAACTCTATAGGTTCTTTCGTGAGGTTTACAAACAGGGCTAAAGTGAAAGACAGAAACAATATGGTAACCGTAGGTATGGATTTTTCAACACAGTCAGGTCCCAGAACTGTTTATGATAATATTAATGGCAATAAGGGTTTAACCGTAGTTGACCAGTTCGAAGATTTACAGAGCAGCATTGGATTTTATCTTGAAGACCAGTTTGAAATAATAAAGAATAAATCTAATTTGTTCTTCTCCTCACGTTACGACAGGGTCTCTCTTTCTAAAAACTCACTACAGTTTCATGGTTATACAGATACGTCAAGAATTTTTGATAACTTTACGCCAAAACTTGGTTTAAACTATAAACTTACACCATACATTGCACTCTACACTTCCTACGGAATTGGTGTGGATATTCCTGCAGTCAGTGAACTCGACAATAATTACACAACTTCAAACACTAAATATACTCTTAACCCTGATTTAAAACCGCAGAATTCACAGAACTTTGAACTTGGAATTAAAGGAAACATTCTGAACAGAAATTCTGAGTTTATGAGAAAGATTAAATTTGAAGCCACTTTCTTCGATTATGTTGTAAGGAATGAAATCGTTCCTTTTACCATTAATCAAAATACATTCTTCCGTAATGCAACCAGGACTAACAGGCTGGGTGTTGAAGTTGGTTTTATGTGTGAGCCTTTTGAAGGTATAGAACTTGTAACTAATTATACTCTGACAAATTTTAAGTATGAGGACTATTCTGCAGTTATACAGGGGCCTTCAGGGAACACCACAGAAAACTATAACGGTAATTATGTCCCGTCCATACCAAGGCATATTCTGAATTTAATCTTTAATTATGAATTTGAGATTTCTGATAAAGTTAACGGATTACTCCAGTGGGACTGTGATTACCTTACAAGTATGTACGTGAATGATAACAATTCAGAAAGCACACCAAGTTATTTCTACGGAAATGTGATGGGTGGTATTAACTTTACAGTGGGGAAATTTAATACAGTTTTTTATGCGGGGATAAATAATATTTTCGATAAAAGATACGTTGGATACGTTAACATAAATGATTTTTACGGAAGATATTATGAGACAGGTGAACCAAGAAGTATTTATTCGGGTTTAAATGTTAGTTACAAATTTTAATTCATATTACAATGTTGAAAAGGAAATATTTGGTTTTTAAATTGACACTGATTGTTTTATTGGTGGGGAATGTGGCTCTTTCGCAGTTAAAAGCACCATCTGCCAGTTTCAGAATATTTCCAAGTACTACAACTCAGACCGAACCTGTCGTTTGTTTCAGCCCGCTTAATAAACAGATAATGTTCGCAAGTTCTTATACGATTAATACTTCCAGTGCTTTCAGAAGCGAAGGAGTTTATGTGAGTACTAACGGCGGTTATAACTGGTTCGGCACGGATACCTGCAAAGGTGTTAACCTTCAAAACCACGGTGGAGACCCTGGTATTTCAATAGATAAAAATGGAGTATTTATTATTACTCATATTGGCTCGATTATTACGGGTGTTTACAGTCATTTTTCAACAGATATGGGCAGCACCTGGTCAAATGCTTATACACTAACAAGTCTTCAGCCGGAAGATAAAGGTTCAAGTACAACAGATGACAGTCCAGCCAGTCCTTTTTACGGTCGAACTTATGCTTCGTGGGTAAACTTTGTGTCCCCTTTTCCTGTCTTGGTTTCTTACACTACTAACAGCGGTGCAAACTGGACTTCGCCGTCTGCGATAAATTCTTCTCCTCCGCAAAGATGCTCGGGTGGTTACATAAAAACAGGTTTAAATGGAAATGTGTATGTGTCCTGGTCTGGCGTTTCAAGCACTTCGCCTTTTACTGAAAACTATGCAGGTTTTGCTATGTCATCCAATGGGGGAGTTAACTGGACCGTTTATCAGAATGCTTATGCAATGAATGGAATTAACGGAACATTGCTGACAAAAGGAAATATTCGTGTGAACGGATTGCCAAGGTTTGATATTGATAAATCTGGAGGCCCCAGGAACGGATGGATATATATGATAACGGCCGAAAAAAATCTTTCTCCTGCAGGTTCTGACCCGGATATTATAATGCATCGTTCAACAAATAATGGTTTAAACTGGTCTGCTGGAATTCGTGTAAATCAGGATGCATTAAACAATGGTAAAATACAATATTGCCCTTCAATAGATGTTGATTCAACCGGAGCAATTAACATTATATACTATGACGACAGAAACACTTCTTCAGATTCTGCTGAAGTAATGTTATCCCGTTCAAAAGACGGAGGAAACTCCTGGACAGATATTACAATCAGTGATCATCGCTTTAAACCAAAACCTATCACAGGTGGGGCTGCAAGTTACCAGGGTGACTTTATTTCACTGGTCTCTAACGGCAATAAACTCTATGCTCACTGGATGGACGACTTTTCGGGTATTTATCAGATCTGGTCTACTATTATTGATTTAAATACTATCGGAATTACTAAAATCAGTTCTGAAATTCCTTCGGGTTTTAAACTCGAACAGAATTACCCGAATCCTTTTAATCCCGAAACCAGAATAAAGTATTCTGTACCTAAAAATTCAAACATTACGGTTAAACTTTATGATATTCAGGGCAGGGAACTAAGGACATTATCCGAAGGATACCATTCTGCAGGTACATACGAAATTAACTTTAACGCAAACGAATTCGGTAAGACTCTTCCAAGCGGTGTTTATTTCTATAAATTAATTTCGGATGATTTTACTGCTTCAAGAAAAATGCTTCTTACAAAATAGTTTATGATTCGTATAACAGCTGCATATTTTATAGTATGCAGCTTTTTTTATGCCATCTCTATACTCTGAAATTTGAATAGTTTGTTTCTTAACTATTCCCTAATTTTGATTAGTTATGAAAAAAGTAATTACAATATTTCTGATATTGTTATTTACTGTTAATGAATTTAGTTTTCTGACAGTATATCTTCCTTTAAAGAACCTTGCAGTTATGATGCAAAAGGCTAAGGTCGATGAGTGTTATGACTCAAGCGACTTTGCACTAATCGTTATTAATGAATCCGATAAAGAATCCTCACCTGTAAAGTATAATAATGAATCCGAAATCCTTTTTAACGGTGAATTGTACGATGTAGTTAATACTGTCGAAAAAGATGGCAGTACTTATATTTATTGTTTAAAAGATGAAACGGAAAACCTGCTCGATAAGTCTTTTGAACTCCAGTTTGGTAATAATCAGAACAGAAAGTTTTCTTTAAACTTTTTTAATCTTACTGTAGCCAAAAAACTGACAGCATTTGTCTTCGATAATTATTTTGACAACAGCATACCCAAAATAGATAACGCTGTTATTTATTACATAAATCCTGACTTAAAACCATTTATAGCCAGACATACACCACCCCCGAAGTTCTCATAGTTTTTGTATAAATACATTTTATTAATTTAAAAATTACAGAATTATGAGAAAAATATTCTTAATATTATTATTGATTATTTGCTCGTATTCATACGCACAAAACGAAAATATCGATAGCGTAAAGAACGAGTATAAATATCCTCTGGAGATTATTATTTCTGCTCCGAGGTTTAACATTCCTCTTAGGGAAAACAGTTTTGCTACAAGTATAGTCGGTTATGACTTCCTCAGCTCAATGCCAAAGTCTATTGCCGTTGACGAAGCACTTAAATTAGTACCTGGTGTAAAAGTTGACAACCAGGCTAATGGTGAAAGAATCCATCTTTCCATCAGAGGGCAGGGTATCCTGACTGAAAGAGGCATCAGAGGAATTAAAGTTCTTCTGGACGGACTTCCTGTAAATGACCCGACAGGTTTTGCTCCGGATTTATTCGATGTTGACTGGGCTACTGTCGAAAGAATAGAAGTCCTTCGTGGTACAGGCGCATCCTTATACGGCGGAAGTTCCTCGGCAGGTATTCTGAACATTCTTACTCAGAATGGTTCTGATAAACTTCTCTCAGGACAGGGACAGTTCTCGGTTGGTTCAAATAATTTCTGGAAAGGTCTTGGACAGTTTGGTGCTACTGTTGATAAAGTAAACTACAGAGTCTCTTTCTCCCGTAATATGGGTGATGGCTACAGAGACCATACTCACTTCTGGAATAATAATGTATACGGCAAAGCAACGTATACACCAAACAAAAATATTACACTGACTCCAATATTCTCCTACACAGACTCCTATCACGAAAATCCTGAAGGTATAAACTTACAGCAGTATCAGGAAAACCCTAAACAGGCTAATCCCGATGCCATTCCGTTTAATGAATACCTTGAGACTAACAGAATCACTACAGGCTTGGTAGGAAGTTTGAAAGTTAACGATATGCACGACTTTAATTTTAACATATATTCAAAAAGAACTTTGTTTACCGAAGCGAATAATCATACATTCGTTGACAGAACATACCTGACTCCTGGTACTTCGGTTCAGTATAATCTTCATTTCGGAAATAAGAAATATAAAAACCATATCAGCGCAGGCACTGACCTTCAATGGCAGACAATATACGAAAACCGTGTTCCTAATGATTACTCAGTAAGGGTCAACACTGTAGTCTCTAATGAAACAATCAGGCAAAGAGGTCTCGGTGTTTTCTTTATTGACAGGCTCGAACTCGGAGATAAATTTAATTTCATGGCAAGTGTAAGGTATGACGATATTAAAAATGAATTAACTGATAATCTGAAAATCCCTTACGATGCTTCAGGCGAGGCTAAATTTAACAAGACCACCGGCCGCTTTGGTATAACTTATTCTCCTGTACCTGCTGTAAACATTTATGCAAACGTTGGTCAGGGATTCCTGCCGCCTGCAACTGAAGAACTGGCTCAGAATCCCGACAACTTCGGCGGGTTCAATACACACCTTATCCCTGCAACATCTTTCGGTGAAGACATTGGTGTCAGAGGTACAGTCGGAAATAAACTGTACTACGATGTTGGTCTGTTCTATCTTACTACGAATAATGATTTCGACAGATACAGAATTACTGACTCTCTCAGAAGCCAGGAAACATTCTACAAGAATGCAGGCTCAAGCAGAAGGTTTGGAGCAGAAGTGTATTTAAGGTATAATCCGTTAAGGGAGTTAACTTTGCAGACAGCATATACTTATTCCAACTTCAAGTACACAAATGAAACTCCTAACAGAGTCGTGATGGATGACCCAACCATTTACAAATACGTGGTTGATGGAAACTATCTCCCGAACTCTCCTCAGCATCAGTTTTATCTTGACGCTCAGTATGAAATCGTTCCGCATCTGTTCTTTGGTTTAAGCACTGAAATATTATCGAAAGCATACATCGATGGTGCAAACGTTGAAGCTGAAGCAGTTGAAGGTTATGCACTTTTCAACGGAAGACTCGTTTATGACTGGAATATTTCTAAGTTCAACGGCCAGATCAGTTTTAATGCTACAAACCTCGGCGATAAGAAGTATGTCGCGTTTTCAGAACCTGATCCGGGCGGTAATGCTTACCAGCCTGGAACAGGAAGACAGTTCTATGGTAACCTGAAAATTAATTTCTGATTTTAATTATAAAAAGAGGCTGTCAGGTATCTGACAGCCTCTTTAAAAATAATATCTTTAAGTGTTCTACATCTTCCCAATGAATATCGACAGACCTCCGAAGAATTTAAAATAGGCCATTGTTCTGTTACTGGATAAATTCGGGTTAAGTGTTGTGTTAGCTTTGTCAAGAATGTAAGCATAAGCACTTCCGTCTGTCATTTCCGCTGACTTGCCTATTAAGTTTGGTAATACAAACCTTGTCCCAACGTGGAAACCAACTACTTCGCTGAACTTTAACGAATAGGATGCATTCAGCCCGATACCGTTTCTTAAGTTTGACCTTAAAGTTGTGAATGTTTCCGGACTTCCGTTTACGGTTTGGTAATATCTTCCTGTAATAACTGTGAAGTTATAATCCAAGCCGAAATTAAACGAAGAACGGTTTCTCATATCCGTGTAAACACCAAGTTCTATTCCTAATGCTAAAGATGGCATGTTTAATCTCATGTTGCTGATACCCGAAGTTTTTACCGCAGTGCCTGAACCGTAAGGATAAGGAGGATTAGCTTGCCCGTTTACAGTACCGCCTGGTGTTATGTATGCTGAGGCTTCATCATTTACAAAGTGTGAGTAGCCGAACGTGACATAATTGCGCAGTTGAATTTTCTTTGCAGTATAAACTGCAAACTTAACGTTAACTGCTGTTCCGAACCCTGTACTAGCACCGTAATCGGTAAAATTCCAGAACCCGCCTATTCCGCTCTTTGCTGCCAAATCCATTATCGGAAGTTCAAACGAACCCGATGTTTCAATCGTAATTAGGGGTTTCTTGTTTGCAGATGTTAAAACCTCTTGAGAGATGGCAACTCCTGTGATGAAGAACGCTGCTAATAATAGTAATGTTAATTTTCTCATAACCTTTATAATTAAGTTAACTAAATTATTTAATTAATAAATTTCCTTCATTTATACCGTTACTTTTTACCCAAAAACAGCGAAAGTCCTCCAAAAAATTTGAAGTATCCTATGTTTCTGTTGTTCGATAAACTTGGATTCAAAGAGGAGTTCCCTTTGTCAAGAAGATATACCGCTGCGTCACCGTCTGACATATCTGAAGCCTTGCCGAATAAATTTGGAAGAACAAAACGAGTTCCTACATGAAAACCGACTACATCGCTGAACTTGTATGAATAAGTTGTGTTCAGTCCGATACCTGTTCTTAAGTTTGAATTTAATGTAGTAAATGTTTCTGTCTGCCCGTTGATTGTCTGATAATACTTACCGAAGATAACGCTGAAAACGTAATCAAGGCCGAAGTTGAAAGATGAACGGAGTCTCTTATCAGTGTAAACACCAAGCTCGCAGCCAAGTGCGATGTATGGAATGTTCATTCTCATATTACTGATGCCCTGTGCATCGGTAACGTTTTGATAAGGTAATCCTGTAAGAGGATTTATGTGCGGATATCCAGGATGGACCCATCCCGCTTCGGAATAATTGTAGGCTTTTGCCTCATCATTCACAAACTGTGAATATCCAAAAGTAACGTAAGTTCTAAGTTGGGTTGTCTTTGCATTATAAACTGCAAATTTGACATTAAGAGCAGTGCCGAATCCTGTTTTTGCACCATAATCAGTGAATTTGTAAAATCCACCTATTCCATTAGTAGCTTTTAAATCCATTATAGGAAGTTCAAACGACCCCGATGTTTCAATGGTTACAAATGGTTTTTTATTGGCTGTTGTTAATACTTGCTGTGAGTAGGCAATTCCCGTTACGAAAAATGCTACTAGAAAGAGCAGAATAAATTTTCTCATGTAATATTTATTGTAGTTTATAAAGTTATTTAATTAAAAGCATTTTCTTTGTCTGCGTGAAGAAGTCATTACTCTTTCCCGTTAAATCCCTTATAACTATTTGATAAAGATACACACCAGAAGGCAAATTGTCACTACCAAATTTTAGGTTGTATTTTCCTTTGTTCTGGTACCCGTTATACAGCATCCTTATCTCTTTGCCTGTTACATCAAACACTTTTAGCACTACATAACTATTACTTTCAATTTCATAAGAAATAGTTGTCAATGGGTTAAATGGGTTAGGGTAATTCTGTTTTAAATCAAAACTCTTCACTGCAACTAAATTCTCATTCCTTATGCCAACAGTCGAATAATTGAATTTCAGGATTTTTCCGTTTTCTCCAAATGCAAACCCGTGTCTTTTATCCGGAAAAACAATTTCGTTTATTACGGATGAATCAGGAGTGTTAAGCTGCGTAAACGATTTACCACTGTCCTGAGTAAATATAAATGTTCTCGTATATCCTAAAGACCCCCATCCGTCCCGAAGGTCCCTGAATGCAAGAACCGTTGGCAAACCAAATATTTCAAGGGACGAATATTTCCAGTTTGTTCCGGAATTTGTAGTAGTAATAATACTTGCCCCGTATTCAAAGTCACCACCGAACCCAAGTATTCGTAATGAATCAAAAAATACCATATCTAAATTCGGTTCAGGTGAAACAATGAATGGAGTCCATCGCACTCCTCTGTTTGTTGTCCTCCATATTATTCCAGCTATATCCATTACACCGCCAACTGCGTATCCGTAGTTGTTGTTGTAAAACGCGAAGTTTGCAACAGGGAATTGCATTACTGATAAAGAATCAATTTCAACATCCAGCCAGTTAGCTCCTGCGTCAGTAGTCCTCATAAGATTCTTGTAAGCACCTCCTAAAAACCCGTACAGTGAATCCTGGAAAAATACTTTTCTGATATACACATTCTCTACAGGGAAAAATGATGTATCCCAGTTAATACCACCGTCTGTTGTTTTGAAATAATATGTGCCGTATGGAGGTACCGGATTGTATACGTTCCAGCCAAGTGCCCATCCTAATCTTTTGTTCAAAAAGAAAATATCATGAATGGCAGCCTTTGACTTCGAGTTCTGTATAGACCAGTTCAGACCTCCGTTTGATGTGTGCATTATTAAACCTGAGTCACCGCTTACCCATCCGTTTATACTGTCTAAAAATGTTGCACTCTTTATATTAATGTTAGTAGGACTGTATGAATTTAACCAGTATTGTTGTGAAAAAATTAAACTTGTGTTCATTAACAAGAAAACGAATATTAAATATTTCCTGAATCGCATCTTTGAATTATATTTAAAATTATTGAACCTTTTTGTTCTGAAAACCCTTTATGCTTAACAAAATATTATAGACTTAAAGTATCTTTTCTAATCCCGATTTGTCATTTCTAAACTAAATTAGATCTTTTTCTTATATACCACTCTATAGATAATAAAACTATTATCAATATTAAATACAAAAATGAATTACGGAATAATGTCTTTACGGATATAGACTTTACGTCTTCATTTCTGGATTTAAATAACTCCGAAATTTCAGATTTATCCTTCAATGAAAGATTGTAACCTTTTGTCCTGTATGCTAGTTCTTTAAGTATATCTTCTTTTGCTCTTGTTTCTTTAAACTCATCCACTGCCTCACCTACGGTTATTCTCGCTGCAGTACTCGTAATGTAATTACCGTTCTCATATAAATCTCCCTTAACAGTATAATCGCCCTTTTCAAAGATTCTGTGCTCCACTCCAAAACTATTATTGTTCGTCTGGTTTAATCCCAAAACTTCATTCTTTCCGTTTCCTGAGATATTAATCTTTACCTCATACTTTTTAAGCGGGTCCGATTCTCTGAAATATGAACTGAAAAGAATATCTTCACTGACTGCATAGTAATCCTTGTTTGCTGTTAACACAAATCTGTCTTTTGTGTTTTCATCTACCGTCAGGTTTATCATAGTGGATATAAGTCCTTGAAGGAAATTATAATTTCCCTGTACATTCAGATTCCATTTGAAATACCCGTATCCTAAAAACCCTGCAGACTTTGTACCTGATGTGTTATCTGTCACGATAGCAGGTTCACTGTTCTGTGAAGTTAAACCCAATACCGTTGAATTTGGCTTAATACTGAATGCCTCCTTGTAGAAAAAAGATTGAGGATATACATTAAATTTTCTTAACAGGTCTGCCTTATCTGTTGTACTGTTTGCTGTAATCCTGATGTTACTCTTAAACTCTTTCTTGTTAATATCATTTACTACAAATGGAAGGTAGTTCTGCAATTCTCTCAGCTTATCAAAAGATACATTCGACGAATTGATAAACACTAACGGAATATTAACCTCGCTCAGTTTTTTCTTAATCTTACTGATTTGTTCCTCGCTCGTTATATCTGTGGGAAACCCGTTCAGTAAAACAACGTTGTAATTCCTGAAATCAGGTAAGTCACCGTCGTAATATTCATTGCTCTGTTTCTGGATTCTGTAGTCTGCTTTGAAATTTTCCGTTGTGCTTAATGCCTGCTTTAATGAAGATACATCTGAAGAAGGACTGCCTGCAATCACAAGTACATTGATGTTATTGTCTGCATATTTTATGTAAAATACTTCCGAATTGTTCGCTTGTGTAATTTCATCATTTTCCGTTTCAATCTCTGCCTTATATTTCTTAATTCCCTGATCTGCGGATATTAAATCGAAAGATGTTACATATTCGTATGTATCGTTATTTACTCTTATCGGGTTTGTATTAATTTTAACATCGTTTTCGTATAAATTAACTTTTATGTCTTTATTGTATCCGTAAGAATTAACAGTTACAAAAACTTTTGTTAAACTGTTTACGAATACCTGCTTGTTTCTGTTTATACCTCTGAGCACTAAGTCTCTTTTCTGAACAGTATCTCCTGTTAATACATAGTGGAATGGTACGTTAAATTTCTTTGCAGTATTTAACAGGTTGTTTCCTTCGTTAATTTGTCCGTCAGAAACTATTGTGAATGAATTAACTGATAAATCTGCGAATGTGTTAATGTCGTCGAGTGTCTTAGAAAGGTTTGTGGAATATTTGTAATATAAAGTGCTGTCCTGACTGTACTCCTTTTCCTTCTTAAGAAGTTTACTGCCGAACACATAATAATCTATGTCAGAGTTTCCCGATACCAGATTCTTTAAAACATTTGGTATGGTTTCAATTCTGTTCTCAATTCTGTTGCTTAAACTGTTATCAATTAATACAGCGTTTACAGGTTTGTAAGAGGATTTCTTTAAACCCTCCGTGAATGGATTTATTAATAACAGGAGTATTAAAAAAAGCGATACAGTTCTTAAGAAAACTAATATCGCTCTTTTAAAATCGCTTAACTCTTCATTTCTGTAAATAAAATATGCTATTCCGGCAGAAAATACTAAAAGTACAAGAATAATTAAATAATACCATATACTTCCAGAGAAGATATTCATTTGCTAGAATTTAATATCTACATAAATAGATTTTTTCAGTTCCTCAATCCACGCTTCGTATGCTTTGTTATCTTTTATAGCACTTGCGTATTTCTTTATTCTCTCGTAATCGGTTTCTAAAGATAGTTTATGCGGCGCAACTTTACTTTTTATCTTCATAAGTTCATACCCGTAATTATTGTCATCACCTGATTTTAATGGCTTACTGATTTCTCCTATCTGCAGTTTGTTTAACTCCTCAACATAATTACTGTCAAGCTTATCAACCGAGATAAAACCTAAATAACCTTCTTTTGTGTTTGTTTCTAGATCCTGTGAATACAACAGGGCTGCTTTCTCGAATGTAAGTTTTCCGGAAAGTATACTGTCTTTTATGTTGTTCAATAGCGATATTGTCTCAAAATCGGAAGATTCCAATTTCTTAAATGCTACAAGTATATGCTGTGCTCTGACAAGATCACCCTTTTGTTCTTTTAACTTTATTATGTGGTAACCGAATTCTGTTTCAACCACATCTGAAACTTCATCTATCTTTAGCTTGTATAACGCTTCGTCAAACTCCTTAACAAATACACCCTTCTTTGCAAAACCTAAATCTCCGCCGTTTATCGCAGAACCTTTGTCGTCTGAATTACGCTTTGAAAGTTCTGAAAAATCAATTCCTGCTTTTATGCTGTCCAGTATCTGAAGTGCTTTCGATTTAGATAATTGTTTCTCTGCTTCAGTAAGTTTCCTCGACATGAATATATGGGACATCTCAAGTTCTTCGTTAGCAGGTGGTAATGAATCTTTAAAATTCGCATAAAAATCTCTTACTTCTTTGTCGCTTACCTTAACAGGATTGCTGAATTTCTTCCTCTTCAATTTATCCGACATCATTTTCTTAACCAGGTCTTCCTTCAGTGTTAATCTTATCTTAACCAAAGGCATACCGTAAACTTCCTGTATCCTTTGCTCAGAACCAACCTGCTGAATTAATGATTTTAACCTGTAATCAAGTTCTTTGTTAACTTCTTCATCCTTTACAACTATACTGTCCTGCTCTGCTTTTGCCAGAATAATTTTATCAGTTATCATTTGCTGAAATATCTGCTGTGCAATTACAGGATTCATCGAAGTGATATTATTCTGTCTTGCATACATCTGCATCTGATACTGTAAATCCGATTCAAGGATTATTTCATTACCAACAATAGCAATTATCCTGTCACCTTCTTTTTGAGCATGAACGAAATTCAATGCTGTCAAAAAGAATAGCGACAGGAATAATATTCTTATAAATTTAATATTCAAATTATGTTAATCTTTAAATGCTTTTTTTAATGCCTCATCGTTTATCTTAACAGGATACTTTAGTTTCAGTCCGTCTACGTAAACCTTTTCCATCTGCACAAACTTGTCCTGTCTGAGTGAATTTGTAATCTCTGCTTTCACTTCATCAACTGTTCTTGTTTTTTCTGTCTCACCGTCTTTGATGGTGTACTGTGCAATGTGTGAATTGTAATAAGCGTTTATATCCTCATCACTGATTTTTATCTTACTAGATATCTCTTCAAGGTCAATCTTTTCTCTTAAAAGACCTGAAGTGTATTCATTCATTAATTCTAAATAGTCTTCGTCTTTTTCAATGTTTTCTTTCTGAGCAACTATGAACAATACCGGTGCTGCTGCTATATCGTTAAGCATCTTCTTGAAAGTTGCTGAATTCAGGTTTGATGACGAATACTCTTTGTTTACCTGTAAAAACTGTAATAAGTCCATCAATGTCACGAAACCGCCGTTGTAACTTGCTAATTTCGTTCCTCTTTCTGCTTCAGTGAATGCACTGTCTATGTTATACGTAGCAAGTGCCTTGCTGGTATCAACTCTTGAGAATAAGAATGATGCTCCGTTCTTATCAATTTCAAGTTTGTAATCTGTCAATGCCTTTACTACATATTTATCGTATTCGGTCTTATACTGCATGCTTCTCTTAAACTCATTCTTTAAGTTCTCTTTTGCCTTTTCAAATTCGGGATATTCTTTTATTTCAGTAATTTTAATGATATGCCATCCGTATGGTGTTCTTACTGGCGTTGAATAATCTCCAACCTTTAATGAGAACGCTGCACTGTCAAACGGCTGTACCATTCTTCTTCTGTCGAAGAAACCAAGGTCACCGCCCTTTGGTGCTGAACCCGGATCCTGTGAAAATTCTGTTGCTAACTTTCCAAAATCTTCACCGCCTTTTAATTTACCGTAAATTTCATTTATCTTCTTCAATGAAACTGATGAATCAAGGATTGCTCCTGCACTGTCTCTCTGGTCCTGAATTAAAATATGTGATGCTTTGATTCCGTCGTTTCTTTTCTTCTTGTCTGTTACTTTTACGATGTGAAGTCCAAACATTGTTCTTACTGGTTTCTTTGTGTATTCACCAGGTTTCAGTTTGAATACTTCGTCTTCAAATTCAGGTACAGTCATACCACCTGTGAAATAATACAGGTCACCGCCGTTGCCTTTTGCCGATGGGTCTTCCGAAAACTCTTTCGCTACTTCCGAAAAATCTCCGCCTGCATTCAATTTGTCGATTACTACGGTTGCCTTTTGATATGCTTTAACCGAATCTTCTGCTGTTGCTGTTTGTGGTAAGTTTATTAATATATGTGATGCTCTTACTTCAAATTTCTTCTTCTCATAAAGGTCTTTGATGTAAGGTTCAGTTACTTTTTTATCGATTAAAAAGGCTGATAAATAATTCTTCTTGTATGTTTCAAGGTCTGCCTTGATTTCAGGTGAATTCAAATATCCCTTTTCTGTGGCATCTAAAACCTTAAGTTTTAACTTTATCATCAACTCAAGAAACTCTTTTCTCTGTTCTATGGTAGTTTTCTTTGCCGAATCAAGGTTGTTTCCTATCGATTTAACAAATTGATCTTCGAACTGATACATGTAAATTTTCTCATTGCCGATATCAGCAACTACGGTTTTGTTCTTCTTATTACAACCTGTTACAAAGAAAACAGACGTCATAATAGAAATAATTAGTAACAAAAATAATGTTTTTTGGCTCTTCATAATTCCATTTAAAATTTAAAATAAACCTCAATTTTACTCATTTTACTTACGAATAACAAGTCAATGAATAGGAGGAAAACCCTGTTTTTTAAAACTCCAAGTGGTCTAATATGAATAACCCCACGGCAAAACCCGAAGGGTTCATTTTACTCAAAGGAAAGAAGAATAAGACAAACCCATCTTCAAGAAATAAATATCCTAAAAAACCCCGAAGGGGTTTAATATTAATAACCCCCGGCGTAGCCGGGGGTAAGTATAAAAACACTCCAACTCGCCGTGGCGGGTTGAACATTCAATTTATTTCCTTTTGTCTTCTGCTATAAGGTGTTTTTCCACCCTTTTCCTCATCATTCTGTCCACTATCCACATAACTATCAGATAAACAGGCATTAGCACAGGATATATAAACACCACCAGAAAATTATATCCGTGATATCTGCTCGCATGTACACCAATTGCACTGTCAATTATGTCATACGAATAAACATAATAAAACAACACTATCGCAGGAACTACCAGACTTCCCAAAATCATTACCCACGAGAATCTCTTCCTGGGATTTCCTCTCCTGTATCTCCACGTCAGAAACAAATGAATAATCCATAAGAAGAAACCGATTATTGCTGCTAGTCCAAATGGCTCTATTCCAATCAGGAAATCAGCCATCGAACTTATCTTTGGTACATAAGTTATTTCAAAATAATCTCCCGGTAACTTATTAAACTTCCATACTGCCGAATCCTGATTTCCGCTTTCCTGCTTCCCAAGGTTCGTTTTCAATTCTTCACCGAACCCTCTTGCATCAACAGTTATCTCAAATGTCCCAAAGCTCTTCCAGTTTCTGGCAGGGGAGAGTGAATACCTGTATCCGTATTCCTTTACCCACTTCGACCTGTTCTCCCATACGTTTGCTGTGTATTCAATTCTTATAGTATGCTCGCCTTTGCTTAAATCAACTTCAAAGTACTTCAAATCCCATAACTTGTATACAATGCTTGAATTATCTCTCCACTTTATCGCAACCTCAGCTTTATCTATATCCTTATTCTCATACGACTTAGCAAACCCTTCAAATGTCTTTCCTGTATAATCATCAGGAATCTTCTGAACCGACACTTCTTTTCCGTCAACCCATACTTTAAAATCACCTCTGTACTCCATAGCATAAAACAACAGCGGTATCTGTTTCCCGTCTTTATCAGTCCTGATAAAGTATTCCACCACGTAATTTGCAGTTGCACTTTCCTTATTCAGCGTTACGTTAATTCTTTCCTTCAGTATGTCAATCTCACTGCTTGTAAACGCATTGGCAACCTTCGTCCCATCCCTGTAAGGCGATGCCATATTCGCAAAACTCAAACTGCTTAACGCAATAAGCATTACAACTAATATTTTTCTCATCTGATAATTCTGATTTATCTTAAGTATTAATAATTAATACACTTTTCATTCCAATTAGTTCCAACCTCAGTTCTTTGGTAGGAGATTCGTTATGGCGGAAGGGGGTTTAAAGGTGAGGATGTCTTAAATAATTTTGAATTTTCCTCCTTTCCATTGACGCACAATATATAATTTTAACTCCCTCCTTCCTCAAACTCCAGCTTGGGAAGGCAGGACAAGATTTCGTTCTATCATTATGCCTCTCCCTCCACGCTCTATCTTTTATATTTTATATTTGATATTTTATATCCTAAGGTATGTCTTTGATATTAAAATCCGAATTAAGTATTTTTACAATAAATTAAGATCTTAATTTGCTCACATGGAAATAAGTAAAACCAAAAAGCTGATATGGCAGAAATGGTCCATAGCATTCAAGATAATGCCATTAGTTTTTCTGATTGCAGTATTAAAGTTTACTGCTCATCAGTTTGGATTTGAAGTTATGGAGTTAAACGCCCTTTTCACAAGCTTAGTCGCAGGTACCATATTCCTCATTGGATTTCTTATCAGTGGTGTGCTTTCCGATTATAAAGAATGCGAAAAACTTCCAAGCGAACTTTCGGCAACTATGAAATCTTTGCTTGACGATACCTACACTATATATAAAGGTAAAAATTCTGATACTGCTCTTAAGTTTATCGAATTTCAAAAGTCATTTCTTAATTCATTGATGGATTGGTTTTATAAAAAGGAAAGAACAACTTCCATTCTGAATAAAGTCAGCATGATGAATCACTTTTTTGTAGAACTCGATAAAGAAGGTATTATGGCTAACTATATTATTAAAATGAAAACCGAACAGAGCAGCATAAGAAAGATGATTTTAAGAATTGACACAACTAGAGACACTGAATTTGTCAGCTCCGCTTATGCAATCGTACAGGTAATGGGTCTTTTAATCGCATTTGGAATGTTAATAATCGAAATCGGAACATTTTACTCTTCACTCTTCTTTACGTTACTCGTTACCTTCTTAATTTCTTATATGTTTTTATTAATCAAAGACCTTGATAACCCGTTTGATTATTCTTCAAAGGGTGAAAGCGGAACAGAGATATCTTTAAAACCAATTCACGACCTCGAAACTGCTTTAAAAGATTTTCCGTAAAAGAATTAAATACAATTATAATTCTTGATAAATGAAAACACAATTTGAACAGGACGAACTGGACAGAATGAGAAACAATCCTGACAATTATAAATGGGGAATCTTTTACTTCAACCACAAAGACCCAAGATATATTTTACCAAAAAGAAATCAGTGGATGGGCTGGACCTTAAATTTTGCAAACCCTTTTTCATACCTGATAGTATTGTGCATTATAGCTTTCGCTGTTCTAATGCTAAACATTGGCAACATCCATTAATAATCAGTAATTGCTAAGGGAGTCAAAATCTCCCACACCTTGTGTCATCCCCGCTTGGTCTTGGCGGGGATCTCGTTCTTCCTCCCACTGTCAATCCTTCATGCTCTTAGAAGGAATCTCTACTCCTTTAATCAATCTTTTTATATCGTGTTTGACAAATTCCAACCTATCCGAAAGCTTCTACCTCCCAGTCCTATCTTTTACACTTTATATCCTCATATATGTCTTTGTTATTAAAATCCGAATTAAGTATTTTTAACAAGATGAAGATGCAAGATTTTAAACATTATATTAAAACCAAATGAAATTCGGGAAAACAATAAAAATATTTCTAATTGACGGAGATCCAAATGGAAGGATGAGTTGTGAACTTTCCAATTGGTCCGGAAAGGCATATAAAATTCCAAGAATTAAAATTAAGGACTGTACTGATAGAGGCGACTTAATAAGTACAGGTGTTTATTTGCTGTTTGGTAAAGATGAAGAAGGAAAGGAAATTGTATATATTGGAGAAGCAGAATCAATTTTGAAGAGATTAAACCAACAATTAAATCAAAAGGATTTTTGGAATGAAGCAATAGTATTCATAAGTAAAGACGAAAATTTGAACAAAGCCCACATAAAATATTTAGAAAATAGACTTCACGATATTGCAAAAGCTGCTAATCGATATAAGGTTGATAATTCAATTATACCAACTCAATCTGCAATTTCTGAACCTGACAGAGCAGAAATGGAAGAGTTTATAGAAAACATTAAAATGCTTGTAAATACATTAGGGCATAAAGTATTTTATGAGAAAAGAGAGTTTAAAGTTAAGCAAAAACAAGAAACTTTTTTCATTAAAGCGACTCGTGGAGCTGACGGACAAGGTGAACCTACTTCAGACGGTTTTGTAGTTTTCAAAGCTTCTAAAGCAGCAGCAAATATTGTAAACTCGATGACCCCAAGCTTTGTTAATTATAGGCAGAGATTAATTAATGAAGGTGTTCTTGTTGACAAAGGAGAATATTTTGAGTTTTCCGACGATTACATTTTTAGTAGTCCATCAACAGCAGCTGTTATGGTAATGGGAAGAAATGCAAACGGTCTAACAGAATGGAAGAATAAAGAAGGGAAAACACTAAAAGAATTTGAGTCTAATGAAAAGATAGCTAAAGTATAACTTCTGAAATAACAACCATGAAATCATTTACAAAAATATCGGCAGCATTCTTCGGCATTGCAGGTCTCATTCATCTATATCGACTTATTTTTCCATTCCGCATATTGATTGGAAATTATGAAGTACCCACTCTTGCCAGTGTTGTGTTTCTTGTGTTGGCAATTATTCTTAGCATCGGTCTCTGGAAAGAGTCAAAAACTAATTGAACGAAGTCCATAAATTCTGAAATTCTCTCTCCTTGAACTTCGTATCTTCTTAGCGGTCTCTGTGAGTCTAACCTCAAAAATATCCCAACTTCCACATTTATTTAAATCCTCTTTCTCGCAAATACTGCTATTCTACGCTCTTTTTTTCTTCTTAACTGCATTATGACTCCATTATACCTCCATTATACTTGCATTATATCTCCATTTTACTTAAGTTTAAATAATACATTACTTTAACCAAAATTAGTATTATGGCAAGAGCAGTAAAACAGCCCCTCGGTGGCGTAAGGGGCAGAGTCGGAGATGTAATTTACAGATATATGAATGGTAAGAGTTTTATTTCCGTTTATAATAGTGAAGTTAAAATCAGCCAGTCCCAAAAATCTATAGAGAATCGCAATAAGTTCGGTGCCGCAATCAAGTTTGCTAAAGCTGTTAACTCTGTCGGTGATTTGAAAAAAGTCTGGGATTATTCAAACGCTCCCGGCAGAAGTGCTTATACAAAAATATTTAAAGAGAATAATCATAAGATTCATCCAGATTATCTTAGCCCTCTCTGTTCCATTACTCCACAGGGTATCGGTTACAATCTTGACTCCTTCGAACTGGATACTAAGTTCGCAACTGTCAAAATTAAAATTGACAGAACTCATGAGCAGAATCTGCTGCCTCCTTATGATGCACACTTTATTGTATTCCTGAGTGCCCCTATCAAACCTGATTTGTACAGTTTTACTTATTATGCTTTCACGTCTGTCCGAATTGAAGAAGAAACCCCTGACGAATTTCAGACTATCGTTTCTAAATTTATAGGACCTGATGCTCAACTAATGACTTTATACAAAAAAGCTACTGCTTTCTTTGCCATTACTAAAACCGGAACAAAACCTTATGAGTGCCTAAATACTTGCTCGAAAGAATTTACCCTGAGCTGATTAAAACCTGATAAGGAACAATTCTAACCTCGCCTGTGTTATCACATAGTCATTAATTTATACAATTACGCTATGAAAAAATTTGTTTATACTATATATACATTTGTAACTTTGTTTGTCTTTGTGAATTCTTCATTCGCTCAGGTTGAACCGATTTCGCCCGATAGACCCGACCAGACAGAAAGTCCGAACGTAATTCCGCTGAAGAGTTTTCAGTTCGAGGCAGGTTTTGTCTATGAAAAAAACTCTCAGAGCGGTTCTACAGTTAAAAACTATTCATACCCGTCTGTGCTTATGAGGTATGGTGTTTTGAATAATCTTGAACTGCGTATGCAGGTCGAAAACACAAATGAAACAACTGAAGAAAATGGACTTAGCTCAAGCAAGAAAGGTATTAGCCCTGTTTCGTTAGGTTTTAAAATGAATGCCTGTGACGAAAAGGGTCTGCGCCCTGCAATCGGTTTTGAAATCAACTTTACTTTGCCAAACCTTGCTTCAAAAGAACTTAAAAACAATTTTACAGGTACCAGCATTCTTCTTGCTATGCAAAATAGTATTACCGATAATTTTTCTGCAGGTTACAACCTTGGTGCTTCGTGGGACGGAAACACTGCAGAGCCGACTTTCTTCTACACGCTTTCACTCGGTTATGAATTTTCTAAACGTGTTTCGGGCTTTGCGGAAGTGTATGGCTTTATGCCCGAAAAGACAAGGGCTGACCATAGATTCGATTTTGGTCTGAGCTTTTTAGCTTTGAACAACCTTGCATTCGATGCATCGGCAGGACTTCGCATTACAGACAATGCTCCCGACTATTTTGTTAACGGAGGTTTTTCTTTCAGACTTCCTAAATAATTAATTACAAATGAAAAAATTTCTTATACTTATACTATTTATCGTTTCTTTCTCAACCGCTGCAAGTGCCTCCGTACAGAAGGATACCTGCTACGTGGGAATGTATATTCTTTCGCTTACAGATTTTAAAATAGATGATGCGAGTTTCAAAGCAGATTTCTGGATATGGTTTATTTATAATAACGACAGCCTGAAGATTCAGGATGCCATTGAAATTCCTAACTCGAAGAGTATTGAGTTCAGCAACTTCTCAACTGAAAAGAAGGGCGGTAAGAACTGGGCGCAGGTGAAATGCAAAGCCGTTATCAATAAAGAATGGGATGTTACAAACTTTCCTTTCGATAAACAGCTTTTAAGTATTCACGTCGAACATACTCTTAACGATGCAACTGCTTTGGTCTTTATTGCAGATAAGGAAAATTCGAAAATTGATTCTACATTTGCTCTCGACGACTGGAGAATTGACACGATGAAAACTTTCGGCTTCAGTAAAAGTTATAACACTACATTCGGCGACCCTGTTCTGAAAGGCTCAAGCCACTATCCGGCTGTGTCAACGGAAATATATATGACAAGAGAACATTCTGCTAGCATACTCGTGAAAATGCTCACTGGTGTTTATGTAGCCTTCTCAATCGCACTGCTCGGATTTCTTATCAAGCCGTCGCTTGCAGACAGGCTCGGACTCTGCGTCGGCGGGATATTCGCCGCAGTTGGTAATAAGTACATTATCGAATCCATTGTGCCGTCTTCAACTGCAAACACACTGCTCGACAGCATTCATAACCTGACGTTCCTTTCTATTCTGATTATGATTGGTATTACAGTAATCTCGCTTAAGTGGGCAGACACAGACAACGATAAACTTGCTCTACGTTCAAAGAAACTCGATTTTATCAGCTTTGTTGCCCTTATCAGTGTCTTTGTAATCGTGAATGTGATTTTAATAATGAGAGCTTAGAATTATAACTTTTTAACGTTTACACCAGGAGCCATATACCGCTTCCAGTAGCGCGTTAGGGAAGTGTACTCAAACATTCTGTTTATGAATTTTATCTTCAGCAGATAAGAGAATATTCTGTATGCAGCAAATATTAATACTAATGTTATTCCCCAGTTTATTAAACTTGCAATTAACTCTGCAAGCATTCCTTCGCCTGCTTTAATATTAAATATATTTAACACTGCTGAAGTAATTGGTATCAGTGACAGTAAATACAACAGTGGTATGATGAATGAATGTGCCGTCTGAATTGACTTCTTTGGACAAATGCTTATGCATCTCATACAACTTTCGCAGGTGTAAGACCAGAAAGGTCTGTCGTTCACAATCTTAATGGAATTAGTCGGACAATTGTTCTCGCAAAGCCTGCAGTCATTGCAGTCAGCAGAGGCATAAAATGTTTTTGCAAGCATAAACCTTCCAAAGAAATAATAGCCGATTGTTATCGGGATTATTGCTGCGTCCAGAGGCATATACAGAAAGAACTTATAATTGTATGCCCTGCCATTAATAAACAATCTGTCTGCAAACCTGTACATCTGTTCCTTCCTTCTGCATACAATATCGTTAACTGCAGAATCGGTTAAGCCGGGATGAAGAGATACCCAGTTCGACGGTAAATCAAACGGTAATGACCCTGCTATTCTGTAACCTTTCAAAATCAGGAATAACATTGGCAGTAATTGTGCAACTCCACTTAATCCCGGGAAGTAAATCTTCTTAAACTTCATCCCGCCTCTTGTGTTTATTATAACAGCATCAGCTTTGCCCAAAGGAAATTTTCTTATGAACTTCAGCATTAATGGAGCAGCATTAAAACCGTGAGTAGGAAAACAGAATGCAATCAGTGTTTTGTTATCAGTCGCAGGTTTCCCAATTTCCTCAAACCTGTCGATGGAATGCAGAGTAGTATTGATGTTATACTCTCTTGCTTTTTCAATCAGCCATTCCGATGCCTTCAGTGCATTGCCCGTTCCTGAGAAATAATAAACAATTAAGCTATTATATTTAAATGTATTCAGAGTTTTCATTCTATCATAACATTTCAAAAATACTTACAACCGTTTATTATTTAAGCGTAAAAATTTGTCTCTGATTTAATTAAATAGAATGTCTGCTTAAAATGTATTAATTTAAACCTTTGAAATTTAAACAGCTGATTCTGAAATACTTTTATGTAATATCATCTTTGTTCTTGTTCGTCTTTGCTTCCTGCGGTCCGTCATCCGATTTCAGGGATATGCATAAAGAAATGTCTGAATCTGGGCAGAATAGATTCTTTGCCGACCCGCTTGTGTTCTACGATTCCGCATCATCAAAACCAAGGCTGGACTTGTCCGTTGAAATACCGATTGCAAATATTTCATTCCAGAAGAATTACCAGAACAACACTTACTATTCGAAAATCTTTATAACTGTTAATCTTAAAAATGCCGCAGGCGAAACCGTTCAGTCTAAAAAATATGAAGAAACATCCTTATACAGTTACGAAGAAATAAAAGCCAAAGCAAAAGAATCGCAGCTCTATTTATACAGCTATTCTGTCACGTCCGATGTTTATAAACTGGAAGTTGAACTCAAAGATGTGTATATGAACAGTGATTACAAGAAGTCATTCAGCGTAAATGCCGTCGACTTTGCTTCACTGGATATGTCAACCAGCGATTTAATGCTTCTCTCTAAGATTGATGTAAACCCTGACGGTACTAAAGAAATAACCCCTCATATTAATAATAATATTTTTGGAATTAAAGAAATGTCTGTCTTCTTCGAAATATATAATAATTCTGGCGGGGATGTAACAAAGGACTATTCTTTGAAACTTATGAGTGACGACGGTGAGGTAATAAAGGAAACCGCACTTCATTATAATCTAACACCCGGTAAGAATCAGAAATTTGAAAATGTCTTTTCGGGAATGGATATTATGAAACATCTTGAAAGTGAACCCACTCCCGATGTTTCTCAGCCGGGTCCCGTAAAGAAATATTCTTTTAAAATTGAAATGTTCGATGTTTCAACTGGCAAAGTGATAGCTTTGAAAAAACTTCTCTTCTACCCTGACAGATTACGTCCGGGAACGTTGAACCGTCCACCTCCAAGATAATTGTTTGTTCCTTTTTTCTTCGTTAAAACTACATATCGCTTATGCACTCTGAAGTTCGCTAATCGATGTATCCGATAGCTTATGTATAAGTCATTTTATAATATATAATATAGCTTTATTTTATATTAATCGTTTTTGCTAAAAGGAATAATTAATCTATCAATAAATGAGACTAAGATTATACGGAGTTCTGTTTCTGTTCATTGCAGCTTTATTAAATACAGGATGCTCGGTTTCAAGTTGTGACTATTACTCGGATGATTCACGTGTCGTTTATTCGAAAATAACCCTGCCAGGTAAAAATGAACTTGTCGTTGATGTCAGGAAATATCGTCTTGAAGTGAACATTAAAAATGGATCTGTGAATAAGATTATTAAAACAAGTATATTTCACGGTGATAATGATTTGAATAATCTGCTTAGGTATGTTGTCTTTAATGATTTATTGCTTGCAGATTCTTCGGCCTCAACTGAATCAGGAAGTGAGAACAATCTTGAAAGCGTTTTCATCGCTTATGAAGGTAATACCAGACTGTGGAAGTTTTCTCAGAACAATCCTCCTGTATTTTTACGTAATATTAAAACTCTGATTGCTGAATTGCTCAATCATTATTACCAGGGATGGGAAAACGAGATAGGGTCTCTGTAGTCTGTTGCTCCCTTATTTTAATTTTGGTTGGAATATGATAATCTGTTAAGGTTATTCTTAAATCGTATTATACTAAAAATTTTATTTCTTTAAAGTTAAGATAAAATATAAATGGCTGAATCAAACAGTAAGGCTGAATTGTTTTTTAAGTTCGCGCTATAATCTTATTTATGAACGCAGTGGTAACATTGCTCCCCAATGATAATATAGATGATAAATGTGTGCTCGGTTATAAAGCAATGTGTCCCGTTACACCTGTTAGTACTTTAATTTTACTTGTATTGGGCTTTGTCTTTTTATACTTTTAAAAGAAAGTCTGATTTCATCCTTCAATACAGATTTAATACATATTCTTTCTTGGTAAATAATATTATTTTTCTCCTTAAATGAAAACGATAACTGTAATAATATCCGTTTATAAAAAAGTCAGAGAACTTGAAATCCTTCTGACCGCTCTTACTAAGCAGTCTTATATGAACTTTGATGTCATCATAGCAGACGATGGTTCGGGTAATCCTATGCAGGTTTTCATTGATGAATTCCGCAAAGATTGTAGTTATGAAATTACTTTCTTAACCCAGGAAGATTCTGGTTTCAGGAAAAATAAGATTCTAAATGAGGCAATAAGAAAATCAAATGGCGATTACCTTGTATTCCTCGATGGTGACTGTACCCCACATAAAGATTTTGTTAAAGCTCACATCGAAAATTCTGAAGAAAACACTCTGCTTGTTGGCAGGAGAGTCCACTTAAGTGAGGATTTAACTAAATCGATTAACAAAAAGTTTATACTCTCAGATGATTTCAGCAGTCTTTCTTTCAGGGCTCTTATAAATTCTTTTAAATTCAAAAACTCAACCACAACTGCTGAAGAAGGTATTATTGTTAGAAATGGTTTCTTAAGAAAACTGTTCAGCAGAGGAAATAATCATTTAGTCGGCTGCAATTTCTCTGTTGATAAAGAATTGCTGGTAAAGATAAACGGCTTCGATGAAAACTATAACGGTGCAGGTATTGGAGAAGATACAGATATTGAATACAGGTTAAGTCTGATTGGCGTTAAATTTAAGTCTGTCAGAAATCTCGCAGTTGTTTACCATTTGTACCATCCGAAGACTGCTGAAAACAACATCAACTACGATTACTTCCATTATAATGTTAAAACCAGAAATGTTTTCTTCTGCGAAAACGGAATAGTAAAATCCATTCAGGGATAAAACTCTTCTATCTTTTTAAACACATCTTCAGTTTTTATGTCGTCGATGTTGTCACTGTTTGAATCGACAAACTTAGAGTTATTGAATAATGGAATCCACTCAGCTGAATCTCCGTTTCTGAATACTGAAAGAGTGCTCGTTCCTGCGTATGCCGCCAGATGCATCACTCCTGTGTCATTCGAAACGTATAAGTTTATGTGCTTCAAGACTGATGCAAGCCTGTAAGCATCAAGGTTCCTGTTCATTGTGAATGTTATTCCTGAACCCTTTAACATCGCTTCCAACTTATCTGTAATTTCATCATCAAAAAATCCCGAAGTGATTAATATGTATGGATTATACTTTTCATAAACTTTTTTTATTAAATCAAAGTAGTTATTCACATCCCAAAGATTTGCTTTCTTACCTCCGCCAGGGTGAAACCCGAATATCTGTTTGCTCTTATCAGGAAAATTCTCTGCCGTATAAATATTTCCGAACTCAATCTCTTCATCACTCAAAGAAATCCTCATTTCCTTAATCTCTTCCTGTGTCATTTCGCATCCAATACCTTTTATAGTATCCAGAAATCTGTACACCTGATTAGTCCTGTCCTTCTTCCATGTTACTTCTTCCTTTACATCGAGTGCAAAGCCAAGTGGGTTATTTTCAGCATCAATTCTTTTTATCCCGACTTTCAATTTCCCCTTTGCCATAAGAGCAATAAAGTATGAAGTCGAAGAAATTCTTATTGTCGAAGGCACAATTACTACGTCGTATTTCTTTTTCCTTAACTCTTTGTAGAAATCATACTGAACTTTAAGATTGTCTTTTTTGAATATAATTACTTCGTCAAGAAAAGGATTTAGTTTTTTAAGGTTTACGTTGTAATTTGTAGGACAGCCAACAAAGGTAATAAAAGAATCAGGATATCTTTTCTTAATTGCTTTAAACATCGGCAATGAACAGATAGTATCACCAAGCTGTATACTTTGCGGCCTTATTATCAGTATTTCTGTCATTCGGTTTTTTGATTAAGGACTAGGTAATACTTAATCCCTTAAAACAAAAAACCCTTACAACGTTTAAACTGTAAGGGTCTTGTGCCCGAAATCGGAATCGAACCGATACTGCCTTTCAGGCAACAGGATTTTAAGTCCTGCGCGTCTACCAATTCCGCCACCCGGGCTGGTGAATTACAAAAGTAAACAATTTATTGATTCTTTTCAATGTATATCATAAGATTTCTATGCCTATTTATACGAATCTATGTAATCTTTCAACTCAGTGATACTGCTGCTGTATTTAAAATTACCGAAAACTGTCAAATAGCTTCTCTTATCTACTGTTTTCTTATATGCATATTTAGCTATTTCAACTCTGTAAGTTTCAAACGTAAGCATCTTTATCATACTGTTTACATGGTCTGTTGTAAAAAATGATCTGTCAATACCATATTTTAACAATTCAGTCTTTGTCTCGTCAAATGGAGTTCCTGCTACTATATTCGTTAAATCAACAAAGTCTCTGTCGCTTATTACTCTGTAATATTCCTCATCGTGTTCTCTGTTCCCGTTATGATGTTCCCAGTCTATTATTTCAATGCTGCCTTTTGTTTTTCTGTATTTGAACTTCTGGTATACATTAAATGCTTTATATTCATCAATCACGGCTCGTATTGTGTATCCTTCAGTTATGGTTATTTCACTTGAATAAATTGGTTTACTCGCATTAGTTGGGGTGATCTTTATATAATGTTTTCCGCCTGCTATTCCGTCAATCGTTATCTCCTCGCTCTGTTTGGCGATGACACTTTTATCGAATTCAACTGCGAATGTACTGCCGTCATAAAGCGAAAGTGTTAACGATGATACCTTTTGTGCATATGTGTTTGCCGCTGCTGTAAGCATTACAAGCAATGCTAAGATGTATAGTGTTTTTCTCATTGTTCTGTGATTTTATTTTATCACCCTATATTTTTTACTAAAACTATTAAAACAATGTTCCTTTCATATAGTTCAAATAAGATGAATTTATGAATTTATATTGTGTTTTATTTTGAATAAATTCTCACAATACTAATTTTATAATTAAAATAACTTTTCAGTATGAAAATCTTCATAGATACAGCAAATCTGAATGAGATAAAAGAAGCAGCTGACATGGGTCTGCTCGATGGTGTTACAACAAACCCTTCATTGGTAGCTAAAGAAGGACACAAAGATTTTAAATCAATGCTCGAAAAAATCTGCGCTATCGTCGACGGCGATATCAGCGCAGAAGTCGTTTCTACCGACTACGAAGGTATGATCAAAGAGGGTAGGGAACTTGCAAAGATTCACAAGAATATAGTAGTTAAAGTCCCTTTAATCAAAGCAGGTCTTAAAGCTACTAAAACGTTTACCGAAGAAGGTATAAAAACTAATGTTACTTTATGTTTCTCTCCTTCACAGGCTTTACTCGCTGCTAAAGCAGGAGCTTATCTGGTAAGTCCGTTTGTCGGAAGACTCGATGACATATCATTCAACGGTATGGAGTTAATCTCACAGATTGTTCAAATCTATTCGAATTACGATTATCAGACTCAGGTGCTCGTCGCATCTATAAGACATCCAATACACTTTGTTGAATCCTGTCTCATGGGCGCAGATGTATGTACAATGCCTTTTAAAGTTATTGAGCAACTGGCAAAACATCCATTAACCGATATGGGTCTTGAGAAATTCTTGGATGACTGGAAGAAATTAAATAAGTAGTATTCTTAACGGAGGAATTTTAATAATTTATAAATTTAAAAGTAATGAAAAAGACTGCATTTAATGAATTACATAAAAAGTACGGTGCTAAATTAGTTGAATTTGCAGGTTATGAAATGCCTGTTCAATACGAAGGTATCATTGCCGAACATAAAGCTGTCAGAAATTCTGTCGGTGTATTCGATGTTTCCCATATGGGTGAAGTACAGATTCACGGTAAGGATGCTTTTGCTTTTGTTCAGAAACTCACTACTAACGATGTATCCCAGCTTTTTAAAGGTAGAGTCCAGTATTCATCAATGTGTCTGCCAAATGGCGGAATTGTTGATGACTTACTCGTCTATCATTGCGGTGATTATTTTATGTTGGTAATCAATGCTTCAAACATCGAGAAAGATATTAAATGGATGAAGGAAAATGTTTTTGGTGATGTTGTTATTAAAGATATTTCGGAAGAAACTTCGCTTCTCGCTGTTCAGGGACAAAACTCAATGAAAACCCTGCAGAAGCTTACTGATACTGATCTTTCTAAGATTGAATATTATCATTTTGAACTCGGTAAAGTTGCAGGTCAGGATGTTATCATATCTAGAACAGGTTATACAGGTGAGAAAATATGTTTCGAAATATATTCTTCTTCGGATATTAAGAAATCAGAAGAACTCTGGAATGCTATTTTTGAAGCAGGTAAAGAATTTGACATTAAACCTATTGGTCTCGGTGCAAGAGATACACTCAGACTTGAATACGCTTTCAGGCTTTATGGAAATGATATGGATGAAACCACAAACCCTCTCGAAGCAGGTCTTGCCTGGATTACGAAACTCGATTGTGGAGATTTCAACGGCAAAGAAGCTATCATGAAATCAAAACAGGATGGACTTAAGAGGAAACTCGTTGGTTTCGTTATTGAAGATAAAATGGTTGCAAGACACGGTCAGGATGTTTACGTAGGTGAACAGAAAATCGGTCAGGTCGCAAGTGGCGCACCTTCTCCGATGCTTGGAAAGAATATCGGTATGGCTTATGTAACTACTGAGTACAGTAAAAATGGTACCGAAATTGAAGTTGATGTTCGCGGCAGAAGAATTAAAGCTGTTGTATCAAAGACTCCGTTTGTGAGTTAATAGGTTTTTAAAATATAATTGTTATTCTTAACGGGGGATTTGATAAAATCCCCTGATTTATAAAATTAAATATTGTTGATTGATTAATATCGGTGTTTATTTATCTCAGTCATTGGTTCCCGATGAACTGACTTTGAAAGATAAGAACGTAGTTGTTGTAGATGTGCTTAGAGCTTCGTCTACTATTTTAACTGCGCTAGTCAATGGTGCTAAAGAGGTTATCCCTGCTGAAAGTGTTTCTGTTGCAGCAAGGATATCTAAAGGGTTAGGAAATTCTATACTTTGTGGTGAAAGAAACGGGAAGGTTGTCGAAGGATTTAAACTTGGCAATTCTCCTTTTGAATATACTCCTGAAAACGTTAAGTTAAAATCTCTGATTTTTTCGACTACAAACGGAACTGTTGCTATCTCTAAATCAAAGTATGCTAAGTCCTGTGTACTGGCAAGTTTTTTAAACCTTAGTACCGTTATTGAACACTTATTGGCAATTAACGACGATTTTACAATCGTGTGTTCTGGTAAACTGAATGACTTTTGTGTAGAAGATTCCGTATTTGCAGGACTGATTATTTCTAAGTTGTTTGAAATAAATGGCAAAGCAAATTATACTCTGCTGGATTCAGGATATATATCTTATCAGATGGCGAAACAACTTATTTATAAAAACGCGAAACCCGATCAGCACAGAGTTTTAAACATGTTCAAGAAAAGTGAACACGGTAAATATCTTATTTCACTTGGTTTCGATAAAGATCTGGAGTATTGTTCAAATATTGACTCATTTAAGAGTTTACCGACTTTTAAAAATAATATCATTAAACTTAAGGAAACTTTTGATTCTGAAGCTACTGAGAAATCAAAAATGAAAAGAATCAACATTAGTAATAAATCTGGCAGCTCAAAGCATGAATAAAAAGATGAAAGCAAAACTTTCAGCAGCGAAACCTGAAAGAAAAAGTAAGAAGAATACACAGGAAGAATTCCGGATATCTGAGAATTTTAAAATCCGGTTAATTGGAGTGCTGATTGTATTCCTTGGCGTACTTTCCTTTATTGCTATTCTCAGTTATTCAAAAGCAGATGCTCAAACTTTATTAAAGTTTTCGTTATTAGATATATTCAGGAAAGAAACATATTCTTCTCTTTACAAAATTAATAATCTCCTTGGAATAGCAGGAGCCTTTGTCGCCAATATTTCTATAGAAAATCTGTTCGGTTATTTTACGACCGTAATACCTGTAATCCTGATTATAATAGGATATACTCTCTTCAGAAGAAAAGAAATGTCCAGGCCTGCAACCATATCTGTTTATTTGGTTTTGTTTATGACTGCTCTTTCTGCTTCTGCAGGTTTAATAAGATTTTTTGTCGGTACTGATTATATGACAGGTGCTTACAGCGGTGCAACCGGTAATTTTATCGCTTCAATCTTTTATTATGGACTTGGTGGTGTTGGTGCTTCAGTAATATTCATTATTATACTCGCATTGATTGTAATGCTACTTATCGATGGTAATATACTCAGGTCATTGGCAAGAATTAAAATTCTGTTTGAAAAGATTAAAGAGAAATTCCATAAAGAAAAAGAAGACCTGGTTGCATCAAAAGAAGAGAAATTAACAAAAGCCGTAACTAAAGACGAAAACGATATTCAGGATGCACTTCTTAAAGAAAGAGATAAAATCAGAAGACTAAAGAGTAAACAACCTGAAGATGGTGAGTTAATAAAAGATACTGAAATCAACAGACCACAGACTCCTGTAAGCGTTCTTCCAAAGGATGATGTGATGGATATTAAGGACGATGCAAAAGAAGATATTAAGAAAGATGTAAAAGAATCTGCATCAGACAAAAAGAAGAAAAAGAAGATAGACGATCTGATAATAAAAACTCCTAAAAAGGAAGAGGCATCTGAAACTGATATCAACCCGGAAAACTCGAATGAACTCGAGGGTCTGGAAAGTATGCAGGAAGATGACTTCATTGAAGAAAAACTCGAAGGATATAAATTTCCGCCGCTGGATATTCTTGAAGATCCGAGTAAAGAGGATTTAGAAACAATATCCGATGAAGAATTAAAACATAACGGACGTTTGTTGCAGGAAAAACTTCTTAAGTTTGGTATTGAGATTAAGGATATTGCCGCAACACCCGGTCCTGTAGTCACTCTGTATGAGTTAATACCTGCTCCTGAAGTTAAACTTTCCAAGATTGAATCTTTGCAGGATGACATTGCCCTTGCTATGAAGGCAAAAGGTATTCGTATGATTATCCCTATTCCTGGCAGAGGTACTGTCGGTGTTGAAATACCAAACAGTAAATCTCAGATGGTAAGAGTTAAAGAAGTTGTATCTTCTGCAAAATTTAATGAGAGTTCTAAGAAACTTACTGTAGCATTCGGTAAAATGATTGACGGTGAAATTTATGTCGATGACCTTTCCAAGATGCCGCACGTTTTAATGGCTGGTGCAACTGGCTCTGGTAAGAGTGTCGGTATAAATACTATTATTGCGTCCTTACTCTATAAAATGCATCCGTCAGACCTTAAGTTTGTAATGATTGATCCGAAGAAGATTGAACTTAGTTTGTACTCTAAACTCAGAAATCACTTTGTTGCTACATCAAACGATATTAATGAAAGCATAGTTACAAGTCCTTCTAATGCTGTTTCTATTCTTAAAAGTGTTGAAATGGAAATGGAACAGCGATACGACAAACTTGCTAACGGAGGCGTCAGGAATATTGAAGCTTATAATGTTAAATATGCTGAAGGGAAACTTAAGAACAATGAAGTTATAAGACATAAGAAGATGCCTTATATTGTTGTAATCATCGATGAACTTGCTGATTTAATGATTACCGCTAAAAGAGAAATTGAAGAACCTATTGCAAGAATTGCCCAGATGGCACGTGCCGTTGGTATCCATCTTATAGTTGCAACACAGAGACCATCTGTAGATGTTATTACAGGTGTAATCAAGGCAAACTTCCCTGTGCGTATTGCTTATCAGGTAGCTTCAAAAATTGACTCCAGAACGATTCTCGATATGGGTGGTGCTGATCAGTTACTTCGTAACGGTGATATGCTTTATTTATCTTCATCTACTCCTAAGCCTATCAGAATTCAGAATGCTTATATATCAACTGAAGAATGTGAAAAGCTGGTTGAGTTTATCGCTAATCAAAAAGGATATTCCAAACCTTATCTCCTGCCTTCTGTTATGAAGAAGAGAGCTAATGGAATGTATTCAGATGATGACTGGGATGAAATGTTTCCTGACGCTGCAAGACTGATACTTAAACTTCAGAATTGTTCTACTTCCACATTACAAAGAAGACTTAAACTTGGTTATGCACGTGCTGCTAGAATAGTTGATCAGATGGAAGAAGCAGGAATTGTAGGACCAAATCAGGGTGCTAAAGGAAGAGAGATTCTCATCACAGAAGACGAACTCGAAGAAATACTCCAAGGATTATAATAAACTTCCCTTATCTCTAAGGGAAGTTATTTTAAATTTATTTTAAATCTTCTAATAAATTATTCAGCAATGACGAAGCCCCAATTCTGAATAACCCAGGAGTTAACCATTCATCACCTAAAATATTCTTTACTAATGAAATATACTGCAATGCTTCTTCTGTGGTTCTTATCCCACCCGCAGGTTTAAATCCTATTCTCTTTCCTGTTTTATCAAAGTGGTCTTTTATCACATTGAGCATTACGTATGCAGCTTCCAGTGTTGCTGCAGGAGATATTTTTCCCGTAGATGTTTTTATAAAATCAGCTCCTGCGTTTATTGCCAGTACACTCGCAAGATATATGTTTTCTGTCGTCTTTAATTCTCCTGTTTCAAGTATCACCTTTAAATGAACTGATTTACCGCCTTTACCTGTTTTACATAAATCACTAATCTGTGCAATTTCATCCGAAACAAGTTTGTAATTGTTTGATAAAAACTCACCCCTTGAAATTACCATATCAACTTCGTCCGCACCCTCTTCAATACAGTACTTCACTTCTTGTAATTTTAATTCAATAGGTACTTGCCCCGATGGAAATGAGGTCGCTACTGTAGCAGTTTTTATATTTGTACCTTTTAACTTACTGGAAACATAATTGATAAATCTTGGATATATGCAAATAGCTGCACAAGCCGGAACATCTTTTTCATTCGATGGATTTATAGCTCTCTCGCATAATTTACCGACCTTATCAAATGTGTCATTTCCCTCTAAAGTTGTAAGATCAATAAATGAAATCGCCTTAAACACATAATCATTCTTATTATCGTTTATATCTTTATTGAATGATAGTTTCTTTGCTGTCTCCGAAATATTAACATCTTCAAATAATCTCTTGTAATTTTCCATAAATATTATAATATTTATTAATAAAGTGTTTTGTGCAGTAATTTACAATTTTTGTTGCGTATTTTATAGTAAGAAATAAATAGCTAAAAGACTTAAAAGTTTACTTTATATTACATTTGTTATTTATTAGAAAATAGTTAACTTAATGAAAGTTGAGTTATTTTTTACTCAACCTGATTTTTAGTGTTTTATTATGTATTAATTAAAACGTAAAAATATCATTATGAAAAGAATATACATATATCCGTTAGTTTTAGTTGCGTTTCTTCTCGTTTCTTTGATGTCTTCATGTACATCAAGTGATGATGAGGATATTTATGTATTAAAAGACACCGTTGTTTTGAATGTCGATACATTAATTAAAGAGCAAAGAAACGTTCAGAAAGTTAATTTGACATTCGTCATTCAGCTGGCTGCGTTTAAAGAGCAAAACTATGCTGATGCTTTTGTTGTTTCTGCTAAAGAAAAACTAAACTCTATTCCTGATGTCAGAAAAACAGGAAGCATTTATTTGGTTACCGTTGGAAAATTTAACGAAGCGAGTTCCGCTCAGGATTACCTGAATTACGTTAAATCCAAAGGGTTTTCTAATGCTTTTGTAAAATCTTTAGACTAAAAATTAAACTGAGTATAAAATGAAAAATCTATATTACACTATATTAATTTTAACCGCGTTTAGCATTTCAATTATAATGACTTCATGCTGTGCAGATAATGAATGTGCGGAAGAAGATATTTACGGTAAAACCATTGTTAGGCAAACGGATACTTTATACAATAAAGTCCCGAAAGTTGAAAGAGGTCCGTTTAGTGTTCAGGTTGGTGCTTTTGCGAATAAATCTTATGCCGATGCATTCTTAAGAGATGCCAAATCTGAATTAAGGATGGATGTAACTATGACACAAACCAAGGATGGTCTTTACAGAATACTGGTCGGTGAATATAAAACATTAACTGAAGCAGAAGAGGTTTTGCAAGCCGTAAAAAGAAAAGGATTTAACGACTCATTCACTCGTGATAGTTATGGTCCTATAAACAAATAAATTTTATGTCTATATGGATTCAGGTAAGATTATTGATGGAAAAGTTATATCCTCAAAAATTAAAGATGAAGTAAGAGAAGAAACCAAGAAATTACTTTTCGAACGTAATATTATTCCAGGTTTAGCGTTTATTATAGTCGGTGAAAATGCCGCTTCTAAAGTATACGTTAAAAGCAAAGGTAAGGCCTGCGAAGAAATTGGCTTCAATTCCGTTACAAAAGCATTACCCGAATCTACTACCGAATCAGAACTACTCAGAATTATTCATGATTTTAATACCGACAAAAGTATACATGGTATTCTTGTTCAATTACCGCTTCCTGGACACATTAACGAACAGAATATAATTGAAGCTATAGATTATAAAAAAGATGTTGATGGATTCCATCCTCAAAACGTTGGTAGGCTATCTATAGGGCAAAGTTGTTTTATTCCATGCACTCCGTATGGCATAGTTGAATTAATTAAAAGGTCAGGCGTTGAAACAAATGGAAAGAATGTTGTTGTAATCGGAAGAAGTAATATAGTTGGAAAGCCCATGGCTAGTCTTTTTCTCAGAAAGGATCTTAACTCAACAGTTACAATCTGTCATAGTGCAACAAAGGATATTAAATCATTTACACTTGATGCTGATATTCTTATAGCAGCTATCGGTAAACCTGAGTTCGTTAAAGGTGATATGGTTAAAGAAGGTTCTGTTTTAATTGATGTAGGTATTAACAGGGTTGATGATAATTCCATTCCGAAGGGATACAGGCTGACGGGCGATGTTGATTATAATAGTTGCTTTGATAAAGTGTCAAAGATTACACCTGTACCTGGCGGAGTCGGTCCAATGACTATCGCAATGCTTATGAAAAACACACTGGATTCTGCATCTCAAAAGATATATAAATGAAATCAAAAATTATAACTAAAATCTCTTTATTTACAAACCCTAAACATTTTGATAATCTTATTGCTCATCTTTTCCTTATCGGAATTACATCATTTGAGGAAAAAGATAGTTCAATAGAGTTATACGTAAAGCCTGAAGAGTCCGCGGCTATTATAAAATCAGTATCAACTAATTTTTCCGGTAATAATTTGGATATTCTTGTCGAGGAAATTGAAAACAGAAACTGGAATGAAGAATGGCAAAAGAGCATAGAACCTATTATAATAAGTAATAAACTTGTTGTTTATCCTACCTGGAAAAAAGATGAAGTTAAAAAGTATAATGGCTACATAAAGATTCAGATTGACCCTAAGATGGCTTTTGGTACAGGCCATAATGAGACAACTCAGCTTGTTTTAGAACTTATGCTAAAATATTTAACTAAGAAAGATAAATATCTTTTTGACTTTGGTTGTGGAACTGGTATTCTTGCAATTGCAGGAATTAAGATGGGAATTCAAAAATCTGTAGCTGATGATATTGATGAAGACTCTATCGATAATGCAGTTGAAAACCTTAAACTAAATAAAGTTTCTAATAAAATTAAACTTTATCAGAATTCGATTTCCGATATTAAAGAAAAGAACTTTGATGTTATATGTGCCAATATTATCAGTTCGGTAATTAAAGAGAATTTACAACAGATGTATTCAAAGCTTAAACCGAAAGGAAAACTTTTCATATCGGGGGTTTTAAGAGATGAAGAAAGAAGTCTTAAAACTCACTTAAAGAGGAAAGGGTTTAAGGTGATTGAAGTTATACGTAAATCTGAATGGATTGGAGTTTATGCCGTCAAAGATAATTGTTGAAAATTATTATACTGAGCATAAAGAATCTCTGTTGTTAGAGAATTATTTTGATTTACTTGTAGGAAATAAATTTCGATTAGAAAAAATTGTATCAAAAGGATACAAAACGCCAAAAGATAAATGGCTTAACGAAGATGATGATGAGTTTGTATTAATGTTAAAAGGGAAGGCTGAATTACTTTTTGAAAATAAACAGAAAATTGTTTTAGTAGAAGGTGATTACTTTATTATTCCTGCTAACACTAATCACAAAGTTCTTAAAACATCTGTAAAACCTTTATGTTTTTGGTTAACTATTCATTTTAAAAAATAAATTTATGACAAAAAAGCCATCTTTACTAAGCTTCGATACCAATGGAAAGCCGGTACATTCAAAAGAGTATAAGAGACAAAGAATATTTAATTGGCTGCCTTTAGGGTTAACATATGCTTTCTTGTATATGGCTAGGTATAATCTCACTGTATCTAAAAATGCTTTGGGTACATTAATGACCAAAGAAGATTTTGGGATTATTTTTGCTGCGGGTACTATTACTTATGCATTCTCTTTCCTGATTAATGGTCCTCTAACAGATAAATTTGGTGGAAAAAGATCTATTTTACTTGGGGCTGGAGGAGCAGCTATTATGAATTTATTGATGGGTCTCTTCCTATATGGAATATTAAGTCTTGGGTGGAAATTGAATCTGACTTTGACATTCTCGGTTTTATATGCCGTGAATATGTATTTCCAGAGTTTTGGTGCTGTTTCGATAGTAAAAGTTAATTCTTCGTGGTTCCATGTTAAAGAAAGAGGTGTGTTTGGTGGGATATTTGGTATTCTAATTTCATTAGGTTTATACTTCGCCTTTGATTGGAGTCAAATGATAGTGAATTTCACTGAAAAACTTAATCCTCAAAATCCAAGTTATTGGTTCATTTTCTGGATTCCTGCTCTTATTTTGGTAGCATGGTTTATAATTGATTATTTTATGATAAATGATCAGCCTTCTCAAGCAGGTTTTGAAGATTTTGATACAGGGGATGCTTCATCGGGTGATGATGATAAAAAGTTCTCTTTGGTTGATGTTATGAAAAAGATTTTTACTAATAAAGTAATAATCATTGTTGGGTTGATTGAATTTTGTACTGGTGTGCTTAGAAACGGTGTGATGCACTGGTTCCCAATATATGCAAAAGAACAGGTAGCCGTTGCTCAGGAACTTATTCCCTCCTGGAATTTTTGGTTAAATAATTGGGGATTACTGCTTATGATTGCTGGTGCCTCAGGTGGTATGTTAGCCGGGTGGATGTCAGACAAATTTTTTGGCTCAAGACGTGCGCCTGTTGCCGGGATATTATATACTGCTTTATTATTAGCTACTTTTGGAATGATATTTACAATGCATAATAATCCATGGGGGCTTGGTATATCAGTTTTTATAATTTCTATTGCAGTTATCGGAACTCACGGTATGCTAAGCGGAACAGCTACAATGGATTTTGGCGGCAGAAAATCTGCTGGTACGGCTGTTGGTTTGATCGATGGATTGGTTTATTTAGGGACCGGATTGCAATCATTGTCCTTGGGTTTTATAACAAGCTGGAATTGGGATTTCTGGCCTATATTTTTAATCCCTTTTGTCCTGTTGGGAATATTTTTAACCAGAACTATTTGGAATGCTTTTCCAAAAGGGAAGGCTGCAGGCCATTAACTACCAAATTAATGTCTTTAGTTTAACTATAAAAAATAATATATTATTTAATGTGAATAATACCAAAAATGTGTCCATTTGAGGTATTTTTCATCAAATTAGGGGTTTTAAGGATTGATTACATATTCAAACTTATGTTTTCAACAGGGTGGATTGGATTATTTAAATGCGCGATGAAGTATAGTAAATTCATTTTTTTTGAATTTGCTGTATCTTGATTTAATAACGAAAATGGTAAGATAAAAATGACTAATAACGAACAACAGGCAGTTAAAAAAACTGGCGATCAACTGCCCACAAATAACTTAAAAGAGTATATTGGGATTATTCGCAATAATATTCTTCCAATTGTTTTAATCTTCATTGCAAGTATTATGGTAACATTAGTCTATGTTACAAATGCAATTGATGTGTACAAAACTGTCACCACTCTAAAAATTACTAAACCTCAGGGAAGTATCCTCACAACTTCTCTAATGCCCGAAGCAGAAAGTTTCTCAAGTGATAGATTTATCTCAAATGAAATAGAAATTTTGAAAAGTAATTCTATCAGAGAGAAAATTGCGGCTTCGTTGTTAGATTCTTTTAAAGTTATTAACGATAGAAATAAGTTTTACTATGTAGTAAATAAACAGCCTGAATTAAAGGATAATGTTATAAGTCTTAAAGGTCTAACCTTGTTGTTGTCAACTTTGGTTTCTATTAATCAAAAAAGAGGACTTGATATAGTTGAAATTGAAGTCCAAAGTCCTTCTAATTACGAAGCAGCACTTATAGCTAATGTTTATGGGAATATATATCAGAGAATCAGTTTAGACTATAGCAGGAGAGAATTAACTACAATTCGTGAATTTCTTGGACTGGAAAAAGATAAAAGATTTAAAGACTTAGCAACCTCCGAAGGCGCCATTCAGGATTATCAGCAAAAAGGCGGTATCTTATTCCTGGATGACCAGGCTAAGAAAGTCGTTGATGAAATATCAACATATCAGGCCCAGAAGAATGCGACAGAAGTTGATTTGTTCTCTAAGCAAAAAGCAAGCAACGAAATAAGAAGTGAATTGGCTAAAGTTGATAGAAGCGTTCTTGAATATATAGATGGTCAGATGAATGAGTCATACTTTACTGAACTGCAAAAGAAAATAGCTGAACTTGAAGTTCAAAGAGATGTTGAGACAGCAGTATTAAGTGATGAAAAATTAAAAGAAAAAGTTAATAAGGAATACCAGAAAAAAATTGACCCGCTCAAGAAAAACAGGGATGATAAAATGAGCATTGTCAAAACAGGTATCCTTTCTAATACGCCTCAGGAAAAAAGTCAGTTAGGTCAGAAACTTTTTGAAGTTGATATAGAGATTATTACTAATAAGGCAAAGTTAAATTCCATTAATAAAGTTATTGCTAAAAACGAAACGTTATTTAATAAGTTACCTGCTCAGAGTATAGAACTGGCAAGATTAGAACGTGATAGAAAATCCAACGAGAAATTGTACCTGACGCTCGAAGAAAAGTATCAGGAGGCTATCGTTAACGAAAGAGCTAAACTAGGAAACGTCAACGTTATTGATGAGGCAATGTTACCTCTTAGGCCTTCAAAACCAAACAGACAGCTGATTGTAGCGATTGGTGCTATTCTTGGATTAGCGCTTGGCGTAGGATTTGCATTCTTGAGAAATTATCTTGATAGGTCAATAAAAACTCCTGAAGAAATTGAAGCAAGGGGTATCTCGGTTCTGTCATGGATACCGTCTATCGAAGAATTAAAAGAACTGGGTTCATCTCAATTAGAATTTATTGTAGCTAATAAACCAAATGCTACAGCCTCAGAGTCTTTTAAAGCTTTACGAACCAGAGTTAATTATTCCAAACTGGAATCTGAATTAAAAACTATTCTTATTACCAGTTCATTACCATCCGAAGGTAAAACAACCGTTGCTTTGAACCTTGCAGGAAGTTTTGCTTTTGCTGATAAAAAGGTACTGTTACTCGATTGCGACTTAAGAAAACCAAGAGTGCACTCTATCTTTCAGGCAGAAAGATATCCTGGCCTGAGTGATTATTTGTTCTCTAACGTAAAATTTGAGGAGATAGTTAGAAAAACGAAACTTGAGAAACTGGACTTTATAACAAGTGGAACTATACCTCCTAATCCTTCAGAATTGTTGGGTTCAAAACAAATGCTGGACTTTTTAAAATATTTGGAGACACAATACGATATTATTGTATTGGATTCTCCTCCTTATATATCTGTAACTGATGCTGAAATATTATCCAGAATATCCGATGGTACTATCTTAGTCGTGCAGGCAAATAAAACTCCTTATGATGCATTTGTCAGAGCTCACGACAGAATAGTGGAAAATGAGGAACATAAATTCTTAGGTGCAGTATTAAATAACTTTAGTATTAAATCAGCTTACGGTTATTATTATAACTATTATTATTATTATTCAAAACCTAACGGAACTAACAAAAAAAGGGTTAAATCACAAATTAAAACAAAGTAAATTGCTTTGAATTTAAAGTTATTAATTAAGAAAAATGTTCAACTGGCTAGATGCCCGAATTGTAATACTATTGCCTCTTTAAGAAGAAGCCGTTCGAGAAATTTGTTTGAAAAGATTATTAAAAAATTTAAAGTCAGTGCCTATTTTTGTCAGTCTTGCGGCTGGAGAGGAAGACTTTTAACGTATAAACTCAGTAAGAACTTTTTTAAATTAATATTCTTTTATATTATGACAATGGTAGTATCTGCATTTATTGTCCTGAGGTTTCTGAGAAGTTATTTCGATTAATGTTGATTAATTTGGTTTATGGATAAAAGTTGGTATGTTTTACAGGCTAAACCTAAAAATGAATTAAAGGTATATAACCAAATAGTAAAAAAAGAAATTGAAGTTTATTTACCTTTGGTGGATACGATTAGATATTGGTCTGACAGAAAGAAAAAAATTCAAATACCGCTTTTCCCGGGTTATTTATTCGTTTATGGGAATGCTGTTGAAAGATACAATGCCATTTCAAATACTCCTGGTGCCTTAAAGTATATAGTGTACCAAAAAAGACATGCGATAGTTAGCGAAGAAGAAATTAATTATATAAAACTATCATTACAGGAACCTGAAAGAATTAAAATTGAGGATACAAATTTAATCGAAGGCGATTTCGTTGAAATTACGCATGGTATATTTAAAGGATTAAAGGGGTACATTGTACAATTAAGAGGTAATTATAAGTTAATGGTTAATATAGTTGAGATGAATACTACATTTAGTGTTCAGCTTAGTAATTCAGAAGTCAAGTTAGTTCAGAAAATTTCAAATACTTAAAGTATGGGTTTAAAAGAAAAAGTTATTGCCAACAAGTTTACAGTTGGTATTATTGGTATGGGTTATGTAGGTTTACCTTTAGCCCTTGAATTTGCAGCAAAAGGAATAAAAGTTATTGGATTTGATTTAGATCCTTCAAAAGTTAAATCAATAAATAAAGATAAAAAATCCTATATAAAACATATTCCTTCCAATAAAATAAAAGAGCAGGTTAACAGAAAAACTCTTTTAGCAACTTCAGATTTTTCTAAGCTTTCAATCCCGGACGTTGTAATCATTTGTGTCCCTACTCCTTTAAATGTTAACAGGGAACCAGACTTGAGTTATGTTATGAACTCCACAAAGGAGATTGCAAAGCATTTAAGGAAAGGACAGTTGATATCCTTGGAAAGTACAACATATCCTGGCACAACTGACGGAGATATGCTTGATGTTCTTAATTGTACCGGTTTGAAAGTCGGAAAAGATTTTTATCTGTGCTTTTCTCCTGAAAGAGAAGACCCGAATAACCCTGTTTATTCAACTTCTACTATTCCAAAAGTACTGGGTGGAATTACAAAACAGTGTAAGGAATTAGGAATCCTTATTTACGGGAAGGTAATAGATAAAGTTATCCCTGTTTCCTCTACAAAAGCCGCAGAAGCAGCAAAACTTCTGGAAAATATTTACCGTTCGATAAATATTGCTTTAGTCAATGAACTGAAAGTTGTCTTCGATAAAATGGGAATTGATATCTGGGAAGTTATTAAAGCTGCATCAACAAAGCCTTTTGGATTTACTGCTTTCTATCCGGGACCCGGCTTAGGAGGACATTGTATCCCAATTGACCCGTTTTATTTAACCTGGAAAGCAAGAGAATTTGATACTTCAAGTAAATTCATTGAACTTGCAGGGGAAATAAATACTTCAATGCCGTTTTATGTTGTTGAAAAAGTTATTCATGCCTTAAACGATCATAAGAAATCAATTAAAGGTTCTAAAATAATAATTTTAGGTTTAGCCTACAAAAAGAATATCGATGATTTAAGGGAATCGCCTTCTTTAAAACTTATAGAATTATTACAGGATCATGGAGCTAAAGTTGATTACAATGATGATTATGTTACTTCAATACCTAAAGTTCGGAAGTATAATTTTAATAAAAAGTCAGTAAAGATTACACCTGCAAATATTAAAAAATATGACCTGGTCCTTCTTTCAACTGAACATTCATATTATGATTATTCTATGATACTTAAAAATGCAAAAATTATTGTAGACACAAGAAATGGATTTGGTTCATTCTCTAATAAGAAAATTTATAAAGCATAATAAATATGTCGAAATCAAAAATAGCTTTAATAACAGGTATTACCGGTCAGGATGGTAGTTATCTTACAGAGTTATTAATAAATAAAGGGTATACAGTTCATGGGATTATCAGAAGAAGCAGTTCCTTTAACACTGGCAGGATAGATCATCTTTATACTAATCCCGAAATTCTAAACAAGAAATTATTCCTTCACTATGGTGACGTAACAGATACAAGTAACTTAAACAGATTACTTGAAAAAACTCATCCTGATGAAATATATAATCTTGCAGCGCAAAGTCACGTTAAAGTTTCTTTTGAAGTGCCTGAATATACTGCTGAAGTTGATGCTATAGGAACTTTAAGATTTCTGGATGCGATTCGTGAAACAGGGCTGAAAACAAAATTCTATCAGGCTTCAACAAGTGAATTATTCGGTAAAGTTCAGGAAATTCCTCAAAATGAAAAGACACCGTTCTACCCAAGAAGTCCGTATGGAGTTGCAAAAATATACGGATACTGGATTGTTGTAAATTACAGAGAAGCCTATAATCTTTTTGCCTGTAACGGTATACTATTCAATCATGAATCTCCACGAAGGGGAGAAACATTTGTTACTCGTAAAATAACAAGAGCAGTATCAAAAATTATTTGTGGTCACCAAAAGAAATTGTCACTCGGAAATCTAAATGCTAAAAGAGATTGGGGTTATGCACCTGAATTTTGTGAAGGGATGTGGATGATGTTGCAGCAAGACAAACCCGAAGATTATGTCCTTGCAACCGGAGAAACTCATACTGTCAGGGAGTTTGTAGACTTAACTTTTAAAGGGTTAGGAGTTGAATTGGAATGGCAGGGAGAAAAGGAAAAAGAAAAAGGTGTCGTAAAGAATATTAATGAGAATTTATTACTGGGTGGGCTTGATAAGATAAAAATCATTTATAAAGAAATGGTGCTAAAATATATTAGAAAAGGTGATGTAGTTGTTGATGTAGATGTAAATTATTATCGTCCTACTGAAGTTGATTTGTTGATTGGTGATGCCTCTAAAGCTTTAAGTAATCTGGGTTGGAAACCTGTCACTAAGTTTGAAGAATTAGTAAATATTATGACTTTAGCAGATTTTGAAAAAGTTATCAAAAGGGGATATTAATGTTTGAGGGTATAAAGCTGGCAGTGATTGGTGGTGGTAAATGGGGTATCAATCATGTTAAAACAGCTCATAAGTTGTTAGGTAAAAATTTATTAGTCGTTTGTGATATTAATAAAAGTGTTGAGGAAAAAGTTAAGGAGATTTCGCCTGATATTAAGTTTTGTAATAATTTAGAGAACGTATTTAAAAGTGAGGAAATTAATGCCGTTATAATAGCTACACCTGCTGAAACTCATTATGAAATATCCAAAATGTGTTTAATCAACAATAAACATATCTTAACAGAAAAACCATTAACTTTACTTTCAACAGAAACAACTAATCTGATTGAGATTGCAGAAAAATATAATAAGAAAGTAATGGTTGGTCATGTATTGTTGTTTCATCCTGCAATTGTAAAGCTGAAAAGTATGATTGAAAGTGAATTTATAGGAAATATACAATATATATACAGCAACAGATTAAACCTCGGTACAATCAGGAAAGAGGAAAATATTTTGTGGAGCTTTGCTCCGCATGATGTATCAATAATTCAGTATCTTGTTGGCGAAAAACCGCAAAGTGTAGATGCAAAAGGAGCTACTTTTTTACAGGAAAATATTGAAGACACTACTTTAACATTCCTTAAATATAAAAATAATATTAACGCACATATTTTTGTCAGTTGGCTGCATCCTTTTAAAGAACAGAGACTCGTTGTGATTGGAGATAAGGGTATGATTGTTTTTGAAGATAGTCTTAAAAAGGAAAAACTTAAGTTTTATAAAAAAGGGTTCAATGTCGTTGGTGACTCAATTGAAAAATTTGAATCCGAATATGAGGTAATTCCATTTGATAATAAACAGGCTTTAGAAGAAGAACAAATACATTTCTATAACTCAATTTTAAACGATACTGTCCCTAAAACAGATGGGTATCACGCTAAAGAAGTTTTAGAAATTCTGGAAATTGCACAAACTAAATTAAATCAATAATATGTTTGAAAATAAGTTTTATGTAGATAAATTCGCTGTTGTTGATGACAATGTCGAAATTGGCGAAGGTTCTAAGATATGGCATTTTTCTCATGTACAGTCCGGAAGCAAAATTGGGAAGAAATGTATTCTTGGTCAGAATGTGAATATTGGTAATAATGTTACTATTGGAAATTATGTGAAAATTCAGAATAATGTCTCAGTGTATGAAGGCGTTGTACTTGAAGATTATGTGTTTTGCGGACCGTCCATGGTCTTTACAAATATTATTAATCCAAGAAGTAAATATCCTCAGGTAGGTTCAGAATTCTATTTAAAAACTCTGGTTAAAGAAGGAGCATCTTTAGGAGCAAATTCTACAATAGTTTGTGGAGTAACAATAGGCCGGTTTGCCTTTGTAGGTGCAGGAACAGTTGTTACAAAAGATATACCTGATTTTGCATTAGTTGTCGGTAACCCCGGAAAAATTAAAGGCTGGTACAGCGAAGCTGGAAAGAAGTTAGTGTTTGATAATAACGGTCTCGCGGAGTGCGAAAAGTCAGGCAAGAAATATAAACTTGAAAATAATATTGTAATTGAATTAAACTAATTTTAAAATGAAAGTCCCACTTTTAGATCTCAAAGCCCAGTATAATACAATCAAAGAAGAACTCAATGAGGCACTAATTAGAACTGCAGAATCTCAGTATTTTATCTTGGGACCGGAAGTTGAAAAACTTGAGAAAAGTATTTGCAGCTACCTTAATTGTAAATATGCTGTTGGCGTTTCATCGGGAACGGATGCACTTCTTGTTGCATTAATGGCGATAGGCATCAAACCGGATGATGAAGTAATTATCCCTGATTATTCATTTTTTGCTACTGCAGGGGTTGTCTCCAGGCTTAATGCAAAACCCGTGTTTATTGATTCTGATATTCATACTTTTAACATAGATGTAAGTAAAATCGAAAAAAGAATTACATCTAAAACTAAAGCAATTATCCCTGTTCACTTATATGGTCAGTCAGCTGATATGGATGAAATATTAAAGATTGCTAAAAAGCATAATCTCAAAGTAATTGAAGATGGCGCTCAGGCAATCGGCGCTCAATATAAGGACGGAAAATATGTAGGAACTATCGGTGATATTGGGTGTTTTTCTTTCTTCCCGAGTAAAAACTTAGGTTGCTTTGGTGACGGTGGAATAGTAACTACTAATGACGAGCAACTTTATGAAAGACTGAAAATATTAAGAGTTCATGGTTCGAAACCCAAGTACTATCACAAATTTATAGGAGGAAATTTCAGGCTGGATACTATTCAGGCAGCAGTTTTAAATGTGAAATTACCCCATCTTGATAATTGGTCAGAAAAACGTAGGCAAAATGCAAAACTGTATATTGACTTATTCGTTAAAAACGGCTTAAGTTCAAAACCGGGAATGTCTGAGTATTCCAGTTTGGATAAAGTTTTACTCCCGGATGCAGTATTCGATGGTTTTAAACTTAAAAATTATCATATCTTTAACCAGTTTATTATCAGAGTTAAAGAAAGGGATAAATTAAGAGAGTTTCTTACTAAAAATGAAATTGGGAATGAAATATATTATCCGGTCCCATTTCATAAGCAGGAATGTTTTACCGATATTATGAAGGAATTTGAATATTCTCCAGACGAATTTACGATTTCTGATATTGCTTCAAATGAAACTATTGCATTGCCAATCTATCCTGAATTGACAAATGAGCAAATAGTTTTTGTTGTTGATTGTATTAGAACCTTTTACGATAGTTAATGTCTGAATTTTGAATCTAAATATTGTAATTTAAGTTTTTAGATTTTTTATGTATGACGAACAAAGAACTTGATTTTTAATTCTAAATAGAATAAATTTATAAAAATAAGAGGATTATTTATGAAAAAATCATTACTGTTAGTAGTATGCCTTTTAATAGGCATGTTTTGGGTTAGCAATTCATTCTCACAGGGTTACACTCCACCAAGTACTGTTTTAGGTATAAGTTTAGACGGCGTTCTTGCAACAAATGACGCACATGGTTCAGATTTAGCGAATGCAACTACTATTGCCGGTACCTATGGTATGGTATGGGGCAGGGGTTTTACATTAAATGCTAAATTTGGTTTGGGAGTCAGAAAAAACCACAGAATTGCTCTCGGTGCAAGTTACAAGAAAATGGTACACGATGGTAGTGGTGAAATTCCAATTTTTAATTTCAGCCCTGCTGACCCAAATACAAATTATACTATCTATACAGGTTCTGCAGGTTATGAGTATGCTTTTAATCCAAGATGTAAAAATAAGCAATTTGTTGCTTTTGCTTTTACTGCTAATTATATTACTCAAAAAAATACTATTACTGCTTTTCAATTTGACCCTGCATTTAGAGTAGGTTTTCAAATCTCTTCCGGTTATGAGTGGACTTTGGATAAAGCTCAAACTACAGGTATATCTATCGGTGTAGTATACAATCTTGCAAATATCCTGGGAACAACAAATGGCGTTGGCACATTAAATGATGGAAGTGGTACTCCTGGTCCTGGATATTGGAGACGTATTGGAACATTATCGTTAAATTTAGGATTTAATTTATATACTGGTGTGAAACCGTACAGAGCAAAATAAGATTATTATATCTATAGATTTTATGGGAGGTTCTTTAGAACCTCCCTTTTTATTTGATAAAGAAGTATCTTGCTTCGGGGTGATGTACTAATATTGCGTTTGTGGTTTGTTCGGGTACCATTTGCCATTCTTCCGTTAAAGTAATTCCAATCCTTTCAGGTTTTAATAATTCAAACATATACTTATTGTCCTCCAAATTTGGACAAGCTGGGTATCCGAATGAATATCGCGAACCCTGATAACCTTGCTGGAATAATTTCTTAATATCCTTTGAATCTTTATTATCTATACCTAATTCTTTTCTAACAATCATATGCCAGTATTCGGCTAATCCCTCAGCTGTTTCTACTGATAATCCATGAAAATATAAATAATCCTGATATTGATTATTATCATATAACTTCTGAGCATATTCCGTTGCCTTTTCTCCAACTGTGACAATCATAAATGGTACTACATCAAACTCTTTAGTGTTTCCTGTCCTGAAGAAATCACTGATGCATAAGTGCTTTTCTGATTTTTGTCTTGGAAAACTGAATCTTACCCAGGGTTCAGCCTCAACATTATTGATGTCAACTCCCCATTCATTATACAACATATCCTCTGCCATATTCTTCGGCTTATAAATAATTAAACTGTTTCCATCCGATCTACAGGGATAATACCCGTATATAACTTTTGGTTTTAGTAACTGTTCCCGTTTTGCTTGTAGCTTTAATTCGTTGAATTTAGGAATTATTTCCTCCTGAATGAGCTTGTCATATTCGGAATCGGCTTTACTCCTGTCCTTATAAACATTCCAGCTACCTCTGAATAATGCTACCTCGTTTATGTATTCAAATGCTTTTTCAATCGGAATGTCTTCCACAATTTTGCATCCCCAGAAAGGAGGTACAGGGATAATATTATCAGTGCCAACCTTAGACTTTATTAGAACCTCTTCGCTTTGTTGTTCAGTTACATTTTCTATCCTTCTTGGGTCAATATATACATCGAGTTTAGGTCTTTCGCCCTTTTTCTTATATTCCATTATTGTATCCATAAATTTCAATCCGTCAAAAGCATCATTAGCATAATAAACATCGCCATTATACATTTCCCGTAATTCGCCTTCTACAAACCTTTTATTTAAAGCAGCTCCCCCAAGGATTACCGGTGCTATTATGTCTCTGTCATTCATTATCTCAAGATTCTCTTTCATTATTGCAGTCGACTTAACTAATAAACCGCTCATCCCGATGGCATCCGCTTTATTTTCAGAATAGGACTCCAGCATTGTCTCCAAAGAGCATTTAATGCCTAAATTTATTACATTAAATCCATTATTGGTCAGTATTATATCTACTAAGTTTTTTCCTATATCATGAACGTCACCTTTAACTGTTGCAAGTACTAACGTTCCCTTTGTTGATTCACCTTCTACCTTGTCAATGTATGGCTCCAGGTATCCCACACAGGCCTTCATACATTCAGCCGACTGTAATACAAACGGAAGCTGCATTTGGCCAGAACCAAACAATTCTCCCACAACTTTCATCCCATCTAACAATAAGTCATTTATAATCTGTAATGCCGTATACTTTTTCAGCGCTACCTCTAAATCCTTTTCAACTCCGATTTTGTCACCATCAATAATCCTGTTTTTTAACTTATCCTCAATTGAGACATCCTTGTCGGCTAATACTGCCCTTTTTCCCCCTTTTTCCTTACCATAATATTCCATTAACTCCTGCAATGGATCAAATATACATCTGAATTCTTTCATTTTATTTGTCTGTTACCAGCCTTTCTCTTACTCTGTGGAAAATGATTAAAATTGTTGATATTATTAATGTTAATATAAATATTAAAATCCAAGTTTTAAAGTTCAAATAAATTATCTCATAAAAAGTCCTTAGTAGATTTATTAGATATGTATCTACATTTACTCCTGCCAGAAATACGAATAATACAATTAAAAAAGTACCGTAAATATAATAAACATTCTTTCTTTCACCCGATTCAGATGATACAATAAAGAAATTAACCACTGACAATATTATTAAAACTGTCATTAAAGCCATATCAAGTTCCGGCTTAGGTATTTCTATATACTTTGATATTACAACCTGCGATAAATAACTGCCTAATAGCATTAAAGTTGAAGAAGTAAGAACAAACGAGAATACGTCTTTAACGAAATTCTTACATTTATTTATGTTGTTGTTTTTTAATGTTATTATAAAAGCAGGTAATCCGATACTAAAGACATTCAATAATGAAACTCTTCTTGGAGTTAACGGGAAATCCAATAAAGATAGTAATGAAGCCAGTGTCAAATAAATAACAAGGAAATTCTTTGTTAAAAATAATTTCGATATTGCATTAACTGAGTTTACAATCTTATTCCCTTCGTTAAAAATTTCAGGTAATAAAGAAAACTTATTCTTTAATAAAACAATATCAGCAACTTCCTTTGTTATAGCACTTCCTTCTTCCATAGCTATTCCTATATCGGCTTGTTTTATTGCAGGTAAATCATTAACTCCATCGCCTATCATCGCAGTATGCTTCTTGTGCTTTCTGAAGGTTTTTATTATTCTTAATTTGTGCTCAGGTTTTAATCTTGCAAATAATGTTTTTGAAAATATAACGTCTGCAAAACCATCTTCGTCAAGATTGTCCAGTTGAACCCCTGTGATGATTTCATCATTTTTCACGTCCCAGCCAATTTCTTCCAAAATAGCACTAACTGCCTCGGGCGAATCTCCTGTTAGTATTTTAAATTTAATCCCATTATCTTTAAAAAGATTTATTGCTTCAAGAACATCTTTTCTTATTGTGTCAGTAATCGAAATAATGCAATATGGTTTAATTATTATTTTCTCTGATAATTCTTCCGGAGAGGAGATTAATGAATCAATATTCTCAACCTCACCAAATAATAAATTTCTATAGATGTTTAAACCTTTATCTAAGTAAATCCCTGCGGCTTCATCCTTCTTTGTTGTTTCTATTCTGTCGAATAATACATCATATCCTCCAAAAATAAATATTCTTTTTCTGGAATCTATCTCAAGTTCAAGAATACTCATTTTAATCTCTGAACTGAATGGAAGTTCGTTTACGTACTTAACATCTGAATGCTTTGGAAGATTTTCTATTGCTCTAATAGTTGCATTTTGCTCGGTTGAATGAAAAGCAAAAGTACCAACCAACTTTTTTATTACGTCATCGGAAATACTTGAATCGAGAGAGTTTATCGAATGAACTTTTAATTTGTTCTCGGTTAATGTACCGGTCTTGTCCATACAAACGTATTCAACGTTTGAAAACGATTCAATAGCGTTTAATTTCTGTACAATCGCTCCGATTTTACTTATTCTATAAACACCGATTGCAAAAGTAACCGAGGCTGTTAGTACCAGTCCTTGAGGCACCAATGATATCAGTATTGTTGCAATCTTCCTTATGTGTTCAACAAAGGTATATGTATGCACAGATTCAAGATTGTAAACAAGTATTTCTATCAACACAAGCAGAAGTGCTATTCCAAACAATATTTTAAGGATTAAATTTATTCTCTTCTGCAACGGAGTTAAAGAAAACTTAAATTTCTTAGCTAAATTTGTCACCTTATTAGCATGACTTTCTATTCCGACTTTCTCTGCCTTATAACATCCGCTTCCTGAAACACAAAAACTGCCAGAAAGAACTGTATCACCTGTGGATTTTTCAATCGGTACAGACTCGCCAGTCAATAACGATTCATCTATTTCAAGCCTCTTTGTAGTAACTATAATACCATCAACTACAATTTGATCACCTCTCAACACTTCAATAATATCATCCACTACTATCTCTGTCTGGTCAATATTCTGCCTCTTTCCGTCTCTGTAAACAATTACTTCTTTCTTAAGTAAAAGGTTTACTTTGTCTAGTGCTTTTTTTGATTTAAACTCCTGGAAGAGTGCAATTGCTGTATTAGTGAAAGCTATAAAGAAAATACCTATTGAATCCAGTAATAATCTTTGGTCATCATTCCTTAAATAAAATATGATTACAAATATAATTATGCTAAAAGTAATGAGATTAAATAACGAAAAAATATTCTCTATTATTATCTCATTATAGGTTTTTGTCTTATGAGAGGCATATTGATTACTTAAACCTTTATTAATTCTATCCCGTACTTCGTTTGATGTTAATCCTGTAATATTCAAAATGAATGATTATTTATACATAATCATAACTCTTTTACTGCCCGAATAAATTCCCTGAATATGGGTTGAGGGTTTATTAATCTTGATTTCAATTCCGGGTGAAACTGCGATGCTATAAAAAACGGATGCATCTTCTGCGGTAATTCAATCATTTCAACTAATGACTCATCAGGAGATAAACCGGATAATATCATTTTATTATCTGTTAGTGTTTTCCTGTAATTATTATTAACTTCATACCTGTGTCTGTGTCTTTCGTTAATAAACTCCCTCTTGTAACATTTATAAGCCAGAGAGTTTTTCTCAATTATACATGGATAAGAGCCTAATCGCATAGAAGCTCCCTTCAAAACAACAGATTTTTGGTATTCCATAATATCAATAACGTTGTACTTCGATTGCTTGAATTCAGTTGAATTAGCATTTTTCAATCCGCATACATTCCTTGAAAATTCAATAACTGCACATTGCAAACCAAGGCATATTCCGAAAAAAGGTATCTTATTCTCTCTTACATATTTTATAGTTGAAATTTTTCCTTCAATTCCTCTGTCACCAAATCCCGGGCAAACAAGCAGCCCCTTAACACCTTTGAAGTAATCTTTCATCTTAGTCGGATTTTTTTCAATCTCCTCCGCATCAATCCATTTTAAATTCACTTTCACATCGTTATATGCACCGGCATGAATAAATGACTCCATAATGCTCTTATAAGCGTCAGGTACAAGATTATATTTCCCGCAAATCCCTACTGTCACTTCACGTTTTGGATTTATTATCTTATTAACAGCTTTATTCCATTCAGTAAGTTTAGGTTTTGAGCATTTCAAATTTAGTTTCTTGATTATTACTTCATCAAAACCTTCTTTATGAAGATTAATAGGAACGCTGTATATAGATTTAGCATCAAGTGCCAGCATAACAGATCCTGTTTCTACATTGCAGAACAGTCCAATTTTCGATTTCATCTCTTTAGATATTTCCTGCTCACTTCTGCATAATAATATATCCGGCTGAATCCCTATTTCAAGTAAAGTTTTTACTGAATGCTGTGTTGGTTTGGTCTTTAATTCTCCTGCTGCTCTTATGTATGGTATTAATGTCAAATGAACACACAATGAATTTGTTTTTCCAACTTCATGCATTAATTGTCTCATTGCTTCAAGGAAGGGTAATGATTCAATGTCACCGACTGTTCCACCAATTTCAGTTATAATCACATCGTAAACCCCGTCTTTTGATAACTGTGTCATCCTTTTCTTGATTTCATCTGTTATATGAGGAATAACCTGAACAGTTGCTCCTAAATAATCACCTTTTCTTTCTTTATTTATGACCGTATTGTAAACTTGTCCTGTAGTTGTGTTGTTGCTCCTGTTCATATTCTCATCAAGAAATCTTTCATAATGCCCTAAATCAAGGTCAGCTTCCGCTCCGTCTTCTGTTACAAAAACTTCGCCGTGTTGAAGAGGGGACATCGTTCCGGGGTCAACATTAATGTAAGGGTCAAACTTCTGTATCGTAACTTTCAACCCTCTGGATTTAAGCAGCAATCCCAAAGAAGCTGACGCAATTCCTTTACCTAATGATGAAACTACTCCACCAGTCAAAAAAATGTATTTTGTTTGTTTCATGTTATTTCCCTCTTGTATTAATATATTTTGATATTCTTCTTAAATCTGATTTAGTATCTATTGAAATTGAATCTTCTTTCGTTATTACTACTCTTATCCTTTCACCCATCCAGAGTATTCTCAGTTGCTCTAAACTTTCAGCTAATTCAATGGTGTTTTGCTTTGTTTTGTTGAATTTTAATAAGAAATTCTTTCTGTAAACATATAAACCAAGATGTTTATAATATTTAATATTTGTAATACTTTTAAAATTATTTGGTATTAAAGAACGTGAAAAAAGTAATGCATTATTGTTTTTGTCCAACACAACCTTTACTTTATTATTATCGTAAAAATCTCTTAATAATTCAACTCCTAATGTGGACACATTTAAGTACTTATCCTTCAGTAAAGGTTTGATTGCGTTATCAATATCCTTTGGATTTATAAATGGTTCATCACCCTGAATATTTACTATTATATCCGAGTTTATTTTCTGTGCTATCTCGCAAATTCTATCTGTGCCTGTTTTGTGTTTCTTTGAAGTCATCATCACATTTCCTTTAAATCCTTTTACACAATCAAAAATCTCAATACTATCTGTAGCAACAATAACATTAATAATCAATTTCGATTTCAGTACTTGTTCATAGACTCTTTGAATCATCGTTTTACCATCGATATGCGTTAGAGGTTTTCCCGGAAACCTGGTTGATGCAAATCTTGCCGGTATTATTCCTGTAATAATCATTGTTTTATCTGTTCATATTTATGTTCGTTACTATAACATCCCTTATTTTGTTCAAAAGCTGATTGTCTTTCTCGAATTTAATCGGTTCTTCTATTATTACTTTTACTTTCCCCGGTTTAATACTAAAACTATCTTTCTTAAGTATTAAATTAGTGCCAATTATTGATACCGGGATTATTTCAACTTCAGCTAATTCAGCAAGCATAAATATCCCTTTCTTGAATTCAGCTGTTTCTCCTGTTATGCTTCGTGTCCCTTCCGGAAAAATCAATATAGAGATTGATTTTTTAAATCGTGTTACTGCTTTCTTTAATGACCCTATTGCGCTCCTTGCATTCTTTCTGTCAATCGGGACATATCCGCCGAAATATAATGCCCATCCGAAAACCGGAATATTAGTCAGCGATTTCTTATAAATAAACCTGATGTTCTTGGGTAACGATACCATTAAAACCGGAATATCCAGATAACTTAAATGATTTGAAACAAAAATATATTCTTTATCCTTTTCAATATCACCTTTTAATTCTGTTGTTAATTTAATTCCGCATATCAAAAGTAGTGCTCTGCCTAAACCTTTATATGCCCAGTAAGTACCAATCCCTTTCCAGAAATTCAAAGGAGTGAATAAGATAGAAAGCGCAGAAAATATAACTGTCGATATTATTATTAATACTAATCTTAAATAATTCAAAATGGTTATTTAACGATTTTTGAAATTGCTTTGAACATGTCATTCCCGGATACTTCGCACAATTCAAATAATATCGATTCGTAAGTGGATATAATAGCACCTTCTTGCCGCATTCTCTCTATTGCTATAACTTTATCATTTAAACTCCTTGATGAAACACAATCTTCTATTAATACAGGCTGATATCCCATAGCAATTAAATCCACGGTGGTCTGTAATACACAAACATGTGATTCTATGCCGATTACAATTACATTCTTCTTTTCTGATTTACTTAAAGTATCGCATACTTCTTTTGAACCGCAACTGCTGAAAGTGTCTTTTTCAATATGCTCGTAATTACCTAAAGCGTCCCGTATTTCCGGAATAGTATGCCCTAATCCTTTTGAATATTGTTCAGTGACAATAAATTTAATTCCAAGAATATTCAGCCCTTTAATCAAACGAACTGCGTTCTTTGTTAAATTTATATTATCATGAATAAAAGGATAAAGTCGTTCCTGAAAATCAATAGCAATAGCTGCTGTAATGTCCTTTTTAATTCTCATTTCTACAATAGTTTTTCTTATCTAATAATGATTATAAAATACTTAAATTAATGATGAAAAACTTTGAAAAAAGCAGATAAGAAATGAGAAAATTATTCTTCAAAAGCTGATACTGCATTTAAGGACTCGTATGACTCATTGAATTATTGTGAATGATTTATGCTCTTTCTTTAATTCAGATAAATTGCTCTAACCCCCAAATATTTTTTATTACTCCATCCTTTTTTAATATAATATTATAATGAATAAATTCTGAATAAAAATAATACTCCAATTAATTATAATCTTGAATATAAAAACATTTTAGTGTAATTTATTATTAATTAGTCTTGTATAAATATCTAAGAATATTTTAATGAGAAAGTTTATATTACGAAGCTTTTCTACGCAGAACGCACATCTTAATAGTCGAACAATTATAAAACAATTAATAACCAATAATTTAACAAAGCATATATTAATCATAATGATAAATTTTATTAAATTCTAAAATGAGAAAAATAATATTAATACTTATGCTTATAACGCATTTGACAATTGCTATTGACACTTGCCTTTGTCAGAACTGGGTTCAGCAGAGTGTTCCTTTTACAACAGGTATTTTCTTTGATATGAAATTTGTGAATGAGAACACAGGATTCATTTCAAATTCTACTCCTATATTTATCAAAACTACAAATGCAGGATATAACTGGCAGATATTAAATAATTATTACATTACTTCACTAAGTATAGTAGATAGTATGTGCATATATGGTGCAGGTCATCGTTCGCCGTATAGCATGTTATATAAAACTACAAATTGTGGAATAACGTGGGATAGTTCTTTAAATATGTATGCCTCTTATTTTAGCATACATTTTTTCAATCGTGATACAGGTATCATTTGCGGCGGCGATGGTGCCTGGGCTTATATCTGGAGGACAACAGACGGCGGATTAACAAAAAATTTAATCATGACATTAACGAATTGGTCACCTTATGGGGAACTATTTTTTTCTAAAGAAAAAGTAAACGGTGAATATTTTGGATTAGTATACAATGGACCTCAATGGTATAAAACAACAAACAGCGGATTGAATTGGCAGCAGATGCCGAATTTACCAACGTCTAATGAAATAGGCAGTATATTTTTCCTTAATTCAGATACAGGCTGGGCTACAATCAGTAATAATAATTTTAATTATGTTTTATATACAACAAACGGTGGTAATAACTGGGGAACACAAACCCTGCCATATTCCCAACCCGCATTTGATATTTATTTTGCCAATCCAAGAAAAGGTTGGATAGGATGTGGAGGTCTCCAAAAAATTTATGCAACTTCGAATGGTGGTAATTTATGGGGTACACAAAATGTGTCCGGAAATGGTTCAGGAAAGTTATGTTTCTTTGACAGTCTAACAGGCTGGGCACAAACCTCATGGAATACTATATCTCACACAACAAACGGCGGCGGCACTATCACAAAAATATTAAATAACGATCGGATAGCAAAAGATTATAAACTATATCAGAACTATCCGAACCCGTTTAACGCAGCATCAAATATAAAATATATAATCCCAAAGAGTTCAAACGTAAGAATCGAAGTGATGGATATACTTGTCAGAAATATAAAAACATTAGTAAATGAAAAACAAACAGCCGGAACATATCAGGTTTTATTTGATGCAGATAATTTACCGAGCGGAGTATATTTCTATTCCCTATTAGCAGATGGAATAATCATTGAAACAAAAAGAATGTTGATGATAAAGTAATTATAATTAAATAAAAAGGGCACAGACACCTTATGTTAACCGGCAAAAGTTAATTTTCAAGTATAATACTCCTGAAAACAGGAGCATTACGTCCGGACCCTTTTATATTAAATAAGATATACTTTTTAAAAATATTATTAAAGGAGATTCTTTTATGAAAAGATTCAATTACAGTTTTTTTGTGAGCTTAGTGTTTGCTTTTTTAATTTTTTCAGTAGTAAAGTCTTACCCGCAACAAGTAAGCCCTTTTAAGAGCAAGTTTTCAATAGGGATATTTAACTGGATGCAGCATCCAACAGTTCGATGTACAACTCATAGTGGATATTATGACTTTTTAAACATTAATTTCCATCATAGTTTTACGTGGAGAGGCGAAAGTGTCGTAACTTACGGAGGATTCCTGGACAACCTGGATAGTTATAAAGTTGAAATTAATTCCGCTATAGCATATGGATATCCTGATAACAGCGGGAAAATATTCGAGCGTAATAAGATTATTCGTCCTGCTTACGGGCAAAGGAGCACGTATAACGCTGAGCACCCTTTAGGCTGGCAGAATAAATTCCCCTGCTATTACTATACCAATAAAGAACCAGACAATCCCCGGACAGTTACAGGAACGGAGTATACCGAAACTCTTCCCACAGAAACGGTTTCGGGAAGGTATTGTACTCCCGGATTACATAGTGCCGGCTATATAGTCAAAGATTTGTACGAAAATCTTGAACAAGTAGATTTTTTAAAAACCGACGTAACTCAGAAAGATGTCGATTATTATATAAGCGATGATAAAAATGGTAACGGTGATTGGAAGTGGTACATAAAACCAAGAATGAGAATACCCCAAAGTGTAACTTTGGACCCCAATATGCTTGATGTAGTTGTTGTTACTTTGGAGGTGGTTAATTTTTATGGTGATGTATTGCCAAATGCAACATATCCTATTACGGTAAGAAATTTTATTCATAACGGCTCGTATAACGGTGACTATATTGAAATTTATTATGATATTTTTGACCAACCAAAAAATTTGATAGTTACTTCAGGTGAAATAAAACCCACAGATCAAGATGAATTACCGAATTCAAAAGTTGACTACAGAATAAAATGGGAGGGAAATGTTGAAGTTTACCTTGATTACGTAAGAGTTGATGATGAATGGGCGCATTTCTTGTTTGAACCCGATCCTAATTTAATATATGATTTTCACAGAAGGATTCAAGAAGAAGTTCAGGAATTCAGCGGAGTAAACAAACCCTTACAATTTTTCGATATGGATGAAAATGCTTTTAACAACACCGAATGTATGGCAGAAGTAAACAGGATAATAAAATCAATCAATCCGCAGGTTGGTTTGTGTGTGACGTTAAACGAAGGTAACAGAACATACGAGAAAGGAAAATTGAAAAAATTTCCGAAAGCACCTGAATACATAGATTATTTACTTTCAGTTCCGAACTTAATGACTGATGTTTTTAAATACGGTGCCTATCCTTTTATAAATTCAAGTATATATCCAAGTACACTTACAGCCACGGGACTACCAAAAGGAATTTCTTATGTACCAGCAAGTAACCCCAATGAATATAATAACTACCTTAATAACAATACTCTTGACCTTTACAGCAGTGATGCTGATTTTTGGACACAAATGAACGCTTACAGAAGCGGCGGCAGGATGATAAAACAATCCAGAGCGCAACAAAAGAACATCGACTGGTTGTGTCTTGTTCAATTACATAACATGGAAACTACGGCACCATATTATACACAAAGAGAACCAACAAATGAAGAAATTAAACTTCAGACGTATCTCGCAATGGTTTACGGAGCGAAACATATTCTATATTATTGTTATGGCACCTGGGTTGTGGGTGATTATCACGACTACGGTTTATTTACTGATCAATATTATACTGAACAAAGAATAAATAATTATTTTGGACAAAATAAGTGGCAAGGAATAGCAAACATTAATCAAGAATTACTTGCTTTAGGAAATGTAATGTATCCCGATGGTCAGCCGAGTAAACATTTAATATATGAAGATTCAAGAACAGTAAACAAAGTTTATAATCCAAATATTCAATGGGGATTGCCATTTCTATACGTAGAAGATATACGAAGTTTTGCACCTTATATAAACGGAGTAAATCCGTGTGCAAATTATAATATTAATACGAATGATTATTTTGACTGCCCGGATGAACGCTACTGGGAACTCGGTTTCTTTAATCCGCCCGCCGCCAGTTCAGGTGATATATCAAAATACTTTATCGCATTGAACAAGAGATGCACACCCGATGAAGGTTCAGGGACGGACATTGATACAAGAAGATTAAAAATTAAATTTAAATCAACCGACCTTGCAGGATATAATAACTGGATGATTAAGGATGCAGTGACAGATGAAGTAATTTCCACGTTCAATAAAAACACTACTTCCTACGTTGATGCAGGTGAGTATAAACCCGCAGAAGCAAAGTTGTTAAAATTCATTCCCGTATTGCAGGAAGGCGGCACACTCGCAGGTGATGAAACTCTCAGCGGTAACATAAACTGCAACGGTATGATTTATAATGGAGGACACAACATAACCATTTCACCTAATGCTGTTGTAACATTTTCAGACAGTGCAGGAATAGTAATGAATGGCGGATGTTTTGTAAGCAACGAAAATGCAGATAATGTTGAAGCGGTTATTCTGACAGGCAAAACAGAAACGACTTTCTGGAAAGGTATCACTCTTATTGGCTGTGATTCAATCGGCGTTTACAACACAAACATTTCAAACATAAAAGCAAACGATACGGCAAAAGCTTTTTCAATAATAAATTCATACAAAGTTCATTTTAGGAAAAATAATATTATTGCAAACAGTAATTCAGGAGGAATTCAGGCTGTATATAATAGTTTTTCAGATAACCCGATAGTATTTAACATTCGTGAATGCAACTTCAATATGAAATACAGCGCATATTCCGCAATTAGTATATTATCAAACGCATCTGTAACTCTACCAATTGTAACAGAATGGTGTACATTTATTTCACAGAATGATACATCAAACGCAATTTTGTTTAACGAAGTTACAGGCGGTGCAATAAAGAATAATACTTTTACTAACTTCGGAAAATCCGTTGTTCTTATGTACTCCACAACAGATTTCTATGGAAACATAATCCTTGGAAAGGATAACTCTCAGGGAATTCTGTGTCTTTCAGGAAGTTATGCGTCACTAAGCCCAACATCAGGACAGTATCTCGGAGGATATAATTACATCAAGAACTATGGCACATCGGCGAACAATGTATATTCGAACAATTCATACTTTAATATAAATAACGGACAGAATGATTTTGATTTAAGCGATATTGACAATTCAAAACATCTGACAGGTGATTTAAGCGGAATACCATATTCATACGTAAACGCTATGAAGAACTGTTTCCACAAAGACAGCGTAACAAACATTGATGCCACACATTCGGTTGTTTGGTATGATAATTCACTCGTAAATTTCATTTTCACCGATTATAGTTGTGAACTAACTCCTCCGGGAGATTACTTTGTGTATCAATACGGCGGATATAACGACACCGTTTACTATAGTTCGGGCGGTGAAGGAAGCGGATATAATCCGAATAAACCAATGAACATCGAAGAAAATGTGTATAAGAGTTTGAAAGATTCCATTAACATAAACCTTAGAAAAAGAAATTATCTTACAGTCGAAGATAAAGCAAAACAACTTTTAACGCAATATCCTGACAGCCTTGAAAGTGCCACAATGGTTCAGAAACTTTACATGGCATCGCTAAGTCTTGATAGTACAAAAATAGGAATAACAAAAACATTTCTTGAAAACTTAATCTCAGCAAATACACAAAACCCAACACTCATAAAACGAGCATTCTACTTCATACAAAAGTGCAAAGTGAAACTCGGACAGTATCAGTCAGCACTTGACGGGTTCCAGTACATTATGACACAAAACCCGTACACATACGAAGGACTTGTTGCCAGCTGGGACTATGCGGCTACATATCTACTTATGGGAGCAGGCGGAAGTTACAAAGGAGATTTAGAGCAAACGACCGAAGAACTAAACACACCTGCAGACACATTGTTAAACCGTATGACAAAGAGTGACATAAACACAAACAAAAGCAAAAACACAAATTCAAACAGAAATTCAACCGAACAAATAACAAAAACATTCTACGAGAAAATAAAGAACGTAACGAAAGACGATAAAACGGCACAGGAAGAGAAAGTGAAGACACTCGAAAAGAAGATAGAAACAACGAAAAGCAAAAACGAAAAGAGCGATGCAATAACTGAACTTGCAACGATGAAACAAATAAAAGAAGTAGTGAAGCTAAAGAAACCAAACACCATCGTAACTCACACTGCAATTATAAACAATGACATCAAGAAAGTATTCGGAATCGGAAAAGGAAACAAAGATGAATCAACAAACAGTCTTATTCCGCAAACATACACACTCTACCAAAACTATCCGAACCCGTTTAATCCAACAACAAAGATAGCATACGATATACCACGCGATGCAAAAGTGAAACTTGTTATCTACGATATACTCGGAAGAGAAATGAAAACACTCGTGAACAATGAGTTCCGTTCAGCGGGGAAATACATAACCGAGTTTAACGGTTCGAACCTTGCAAGCGGCATTTATTTTGCAAGGATACTCGTGAACGAAGGAAAGGACTTTATTTCGGTTAAAAAAATGGTGCTGGTGAAGTGATCACTCATTTGTCATCCCCGCGGTCGGAGACCCGCCATCTTGTTGGGCGGGGCGGGGATCTCGACTAATAAAAGGAATCATAAAGCGATCCCCGCCTAAAACGAGCGGGGATGACACTATTGGAAAGTGTATTCTTAAAACTTAAAAGAAAACAAAAGCGGCTCTTTCGAGCCGCTTTTTGTTTTACATAAAAAACAACTTTAACCGCTGATGGTTACACTGATTGTTTCGCTCCAGGGACCCGGTTCGTTTCGGGTGTTCAGCCAGCGAAGCATATAGTGAGCCATTTTTCCCGCATCTTCACCGTTAAAGTGCACTATGTACGGAGACCTTGTATCAGATGCAAGGTACGTAAGTTCCTTTGCGTCCGTTGGTGGTGTTCCTCCGATTTTCATCCAAATCTCACATGCTCTAACGCCTTCAGGTTTTGCTTTACTTTTTGGCGTAGCTTCATCAAAGAAATGAATGGTATGATCGAGACGATTCTTGTTATCAACATATGCCATCGGTCTCGTTGCGGGAACGGGAGACGGGGTTTTTGTTGATTTAGGAACTGTGATTCCAAGAGCGGCTCTTTGCTCGTTGGTTACAGCAGAATTCGCCTGAATAAGGGCGGTTAATTCACGAATAAAAATTTCCAGTTTTGAACGGGAAGAATCTTTCCTTTGTGCAAGAGATGTTGCCGTTGCTTGTGCAGAAAGATGTTCGGGATAATCAACAAGAAATTTTGCGAGAAATGCCTGTAGTTCTGTGTTTTGCGCGGCTGTTAAACCAAGTGCCGCAAAATTTGCATCAATGAATTCTGCAAATATTTTGACCCAGTTAAAAAACAGTGAGTCTGCTGATGGGATGAAATCCATAATCTTTACTCCTTATTTTTAATTTAAAAGGTTAGTATTTAAACTTATGAAAAATGAATTTGTTCCCGAAGGTTCCAAAATGCAGAAGATACAGGTAAAACAGCTAAAATAAGCAGGAAATGGCATTTCCTATTCGGGGGGACTGAGTTTCGCTTAAGCGAAACCAAAATTCGCTTAAGCAAAACCAAAATCCGTGAAAGCGGGACCAAAATCCGCTTCGGAAAATTGACGATTTGTATTAAGCGGAACTGAGTTCCGCTTAAGCGAAACCAATATCCGCTTAATTATTTTCCGGTTTGCTTAAGCAATGGCGAAAATCCCCTTTGGGAAACTTCGATAATAATTAAGCGGGGCTGAGTTCCGATTAAGCGAGACCAAAATCCGCTTAAGCGGATTTTCGATTTGCCTTAGCAAAAATGAAAGTAAATAGAGCAAAAATGAAAGTTATCTGGACGAAAACGAAAATTAAATAAGAGGAATTTGGAATCAATGAAGGAATTTTTCAATGTTATTCTATGTAATCAAAAGTGCAAATTTGACTTTTTCAGAAATGATATAAATTTACAAAGTAAATATAAAGCCAACCACATGGCGGCGGAATTTTATAACTATTTTGGTTTCAAAAAGATTTCTGCCCTTAATTTTTGATAATTATAATTTTCAGTCTTTCTTAAATGAAGATTTTAGAATATTGATTAAATCCAGTTTCTCAAACGGCTTTGCTAAGTAATGTGTGCATCCGTATTTTAAAAACTCCTCTTTATCTTTTTCCATGGCAAATGCTGTTACTGCTATTATGGGAGTATCCTTGTACGTCTTTATTCTCTTAATCTTTTGCGCTGCATCAATTCCTGTTATTCCTTCTCCAAGATTTATATCCATTAAAATAGCATCATATTCAGTCTCCGATACTTTTCTTAATGCCTCATCACCATTCGCAACAATATCCAGATCGAATTCTTTCTTAACGAATGTATTTACAAGCATTGCACTAACTTTGTCATTTTCTACAAGTAATAATCTTTTTCTGATTGTTGGAACAGGAATTATATTGATCTTATTTCCCTCTATGAATTCATTTCCTCTTGCCTTATCAGTGATAATGTTGTTAGGGATAACGATGGTAAAAGTTGAACCCGCTCCTACTTCGCTTTCTACACTAATGCTGCCACCCAGGATTTCCACATACCTTTTTGTAAGTGTTAAGCCTAAACCCGTTCCTTCGAAGTTACGGCTTAATCCTTCGGATTCCTGACGAAATTCCTGGAAAATCTGTTCGTATTTATTTGTAGGAATACCGATTCCGGTATCAGTTACCTTAATAACAAAGCTATTTGGATTTTCCATATAACCTGATAATAATATTCCACCATTCTCGGTAAACTTAATCGCATTATTAAAAAGATTATTTAGAATTTCTATTAATAATCTTTCGTCAGTATTGATTTCAGTATTCTCATCTTTTAATTCTATAGATATCTCAAGTCCTTTACTTTCAGCTAAAGGTTTAAAAAGTTCTACAGATTCTTCAAATAGTTCTTTTATCTTAATATTGCTGAATACAGTTTCAATCCTGCTTGTCTCTGTTTTGGAAAAACTTAATAGTAAATTCAATGTTTCCAGTAACCTGTTCCCGCTTTTGTAAATGATACTTGCCATTTTTTGTAACTCGTCGTCATTTATTTCTTCTGCTAATATTTGTGCAAAACCCAATATTCCGTGTAATGGAGTTCTTAGTTCGTGGCTCATATTTGCTAGAAAGTTAGACTTTATTTCATTCATTTCTTCTGCTTTTTCTTTTGCCTCTACAAGTTCTGTCATCATCTTTTCCTGTAGTGTTATATCCCTGATGGTACTCAGGATCTTATTACTGTCATAAGTAATAAACCGGGCTTCAAAAAAATGTTTCTCACTATTTAATTCAAGCGGGTATTTGCAAACCTGAATCTCCTTAGTCCTTATAACTTCATTTATTATATCTTCAAATAGCTTTACTAATTCCGGAGGTAGAACATCCTTGAAATTCTTCCCAAGAAAGTCGTCTGGACTGAAAAGTAATAGATTTTTATTTCTGGCATGATATTCCAGGTATACACCTTCGTAATTTTGAATAAACATTAAATCGGGTATAGCGGATATAATTGCTCTGTTTTTTATCTCACTGAATTTTAAAGATTCTTCCGAAAGTTTTCTGTCGTAAGACATTGCAACCTGAACAGAAACATATTCAAGGATATCGATATCACTTTGACAATATCGAATTCCTTCGGTGTAAGACTGAACAGCAAGTATTCCGATTGTCTCTCCTTTTATACTTAATGGCACTCCAAGCCAATCGATGGATTCAGTTCCGTATGGAAGTGACTCACCATTCTTTCTTAATTCTTCGATTACTTCCGGGGTTGCAAGTAGTGACTTTCCTGTCTTAATCACATATTCGGTTATTCCGTTCCCGGGCTTACGTGGCGGTGCTTCATCATCATACTCATCCACAAAATACGGGAATGTAAGCAGATCATTTTTCTTGTCATACAATGCAATATAAAAATTCTTTGCAGGCATCAAAGTCGCTATAATCTGGTGAATTGACTTATACAGATCGTTTAAATTTGTTGTTGTATTTGCGGCTTCGGATATTCTATATGCAGCAGTTATGTTCTTTTCAGTCTTTTGTCTTTCAGTTATGTCAATTTGCGCTCCCCATATACCATATAATAAACCATTATCAATTATTCCCATAGAATTATTCATGAAATATTTTCTGTTTCCGATTGAATCAATTTCTTCGGTAACAATGTTTTGTACCTTATATCCGTTATTAACAAAATCAAGAAAAGCCTTCACATTTGCAGGGTTATCGTTGGAGCCGTGAATATCAATTAATTTATTCCCGACTATTTCTTCTCTTGAGTTTAATCCATACATTTTTGCGAATGAATTATTACAATCTGAAATGAACCCTGTTCTGTACATTTCTTTAATTAATTATTCCTTTGTACAATTAATATCTAATGGTTCTTTGAATGCCAGATATGAGATTCCTTCCGACGTTTGTTCAATGAAATTCTTGTATCTCTTTTCGTTTTCTATAAGTTTTGCTTCGTATATTTTTTGGTCTGTTATATCTTCAATGTTCTGTATTAAATACCTTTCTCCTTTAAAAACTAATGACTTAACTAAGACTTTTAACCATTTTACTAATCCTGATTGAGTCTCAAATCTGCATTCAATCATTTCTTCGAAATCCAAATCGGATTTATGTAATTCTAAAATGTGTTTTATTCTTTCAATGTCTTGAGGATATATTTTATTAATCAAAAAGGCTAACTCGAAACCGCTAATCTCTTCAATGGAGTAACCTAAGATTTCAATTGATTTGGGATTTGCATATTTGTTCTTGCCATTTTTGAAGATGATAATACCCTGAATACTACTTTCGATGAATGGCGGTAATAAATCTTTATTAGTTTTTGTCATACCCTGTTTTGTAAATATTCAATTTTAATGTTTTTAAAATTAATAAACAGTATATTTCAATATAAGGATTATTTAATTTATAATTTATTTATCTTTACACAAACTAATTTGTTCTAAAATGAAAAGTAAAGTAATCGTTGCTGTCGGAGCTCATCCTGACGATATTGAATTTGGCTGTCCTGTAACTCTTTCAAATTTCAAAGCGAAGGGATATGAGATTCACTATATTGTTGCCACAAACGGCGAGAACGGGTTCAAGGTGAAATCTCTCTCAAGCAAAGAACGTATCGAAATACGGAAAAAGGAACAGCTTATTGCTGCCAAAAAAGTTGGAGCAAAAGAAGTTCATTTTCTCGGATACAAAGATGGTTTTCTTGATTACAGTAATAGTCTTCGGGAAAAACTTACTCTTCTTTTTAAAGAACTTAAACCTGAAATTGTATTTTCATTCGATCCCGCAAATATGGAATTTGATAATATAAACTTAAACCACAGAGATCACAGAAATATTGCCTTGGCTGTATTCGATGCCGCCTTTGCAGCAAAGAATGATTTTATCTATCCTGATATAAATGGTAAACACAGGATTGAGAAGCTCTTCTTTTTCGGATCTCATAAACCAAATTACGAAGTTGATATTACTGATAAACTGGATTTCAAACTTGGTGTGCTTGCCTCATTTAAATCCCAGTTTCCTAATTTTGAAAACTTTGCAAAGTTCTTTAAAGAAAACATTGGAAATACTTCAGACAAGTATAAATACTCAGAAACTTTCAGGGTTGTTGATATCGTTCAGATTAGCTATTAAGCTTGTTTTTCTGCTATTATTATAAGGTCTTTTGAAGTCGAGGGGTAAAACTTTGTTCTGTTTAAATCCGAGTAAAATTTAATATTGGTGAATCCTGGTTTTTCTAAAAGTAACTTTAAATCAGACCTGTTGTATTCAAAAAGTTCAGTAGCTATCAAACTGTATTCCTGCAGATTATTATCGTTAATTTTCAGTACATTAAAATTCAGCTTATTCTTCTCAAAATCATAAAATCTTATAAATAAATTTCCTTTCCCGCGTGTGATGTTAACAATCCTTTTATCCGATTTTCTAACGGCTTCGTAATTTAAGATTTGAATTAATATCGTACCCCCGGGCTTTAGTAATTTGTAAGACTTTATAAGTATTTTACGCAGAACTACCGGGTTTATGTTGGCAACAGCATTCCCAAGTGATACGACCATACCATACTTTGTATGAAAGCTTTTGTCTGCGTTCTGAATAGGGGAGTTTGAAAACCTGATTCTTAAATTTCTTTCCTTTGCATTATGCCTGGCATTTTGAATCATCTTCCGGGAAGTATCAAAACCGGTAACCTTTATTCCATTGTTAGTTAATGCAATCGAATCTAATCCTGTACCGCATCCGATATCTATTGCATTAATATATCCGCTTTTTATGAATTTCTTTAAGGCATCTGTTCTTGTGCTGACTAATTTATCGAAATTCAGCATTGAATTGTAATCTGCTGAAAGACTGTCGTAGAATTCATTATTCTTCAATCAATCCTCCCAGACAAACCTGAAAAGGAAAAGCGATACAACCGTTATAACAACAGTATAAGATATTAATATCTGGAAGTTGCCCATTAACTCTAAAGTAGGCACACCATCTGCAGCAAGTTTAGTTGCATCAATCATAGTAATGAGTAAAGGAAGTAATACAGGAAATGCAAGTACAGGATAAAGGGTCCCTTTGGAATTTGCTTTTGCAATAATGGCAGCAATTATAGTCGATGCCGAGACAATTCCAAAGTTCCCAAGTACAACAGTTAAGGCGAATGCAAAAAAATTATTAATCCTTATTCCTGTTATGAGTGAAAACAAAAAGAATATTACCATATTAAGCGAAAACGTGAGCACAAAGTTAAATAACAGTTTGCCAATGAAAACTTCCGTCGCACCTGCTGAAAGTTTTAATGCCAGAGATGTACCCGTCTCTTCTTCTTTGATGAAAACTCTTGAAAGACCGCTTATAGCAGTGAAGAATATCACTATCCAGA
>JBMOHR010000001.1:0-94151 GCA_049317745.1 Ignavibacteria bacterium | reverse complement strand
AAGAAGGAATTAAGTACACAATACTCGACCCTTCGCAGGCAGAGAAAATCAGAAAGATTGGTACGAATAACTGGGAAGACGTAATCGGCGGCAGAGTGAATCCAAAACTCCCCTACCGTTATTTTTCAAAGAAACAATTCGGGTACATAGATATCTTTTTCTACGATGGTCCGCTCTCAAAGAACTTAGCATTCGACGATGTTGTGTTTGATGCGAAGAGATTAATGGACAGTATTGATTCTGCAAAGATGAATAATTACGAAGAAGATCAGTTGATTGCTCTGGCAGTTGACGGAGAAACATTCGGTCATCACAAACATTTCACGGAAAGGACTATTTCGTTTTTGCTTTCGGAATATGCCGAGACAAGAGGATACAAGATTGTAAACTACGGCGAATACCTGGCATTACACGAACCACAGTTTGAGGTAATGATTAACGAAGGCAGCAGAGGCGAAGGTACTTCGTGGAGCTGTATACACGGTGTGGGCAGATGGAAGAAGAACTGCGGATGTCATACGGGCGGATATGAAGGGTGGAATCAAAGATGGAGAAGGCATTTAAGAAATTCTTTGAATCTACTGAACAGTAAGATTGCAGTTTTGTATGAGATCGAGGGGAAGAAATATTTTAAAAACGTATGGGATGCAAGGAATGATTATATAGATGTAATTTTAGGAGGCAATGTGAAGGGGTTCTTTGAAAAACATTCTGTGAAGAAACTAAAGAAGGCTGAATTGGCTACTGCAACAGATTTACTTGAAATGCAGAAGTTCGCTATGTTTATGTATACGAGTTGCGGCTGGTTCTTTTCGGATATATCGGGAATTGAATCGCAGAAGGTTCTTGAATATGCTAAACGTGCAATAGAGATGGTAGAAAAAATTTCAGGAATTTCAATGCACGACGAATTTCTTGAAGAACTTGAAAAAGCAAAGAGCAATAAACCGGAGTACAAAAACGGCAAGGAGATATTTTTAAAGATAAACATTAAATCGTAGATGATAGATTACAGTTTTTTAAAAGAAAGCAAGACTGCAGATAAATGGGAAAGATTTGGAATGAGAAGGCGGGCCGGAGTTGCGGTTCCGCTTTTTTCCGTGAGGTCTAAAAAGAGTATTGGTATTGGCGAGATTCCTGATATTAAAAATATAGTGAAATGGTGCGAGTTGACAGGCAACACAATACTTCAGCTACTTCCGCTGAATGATACAGGGTTTGACTTCGCACCGTACAACAGCGTATCTTCTTTTGCGCTTGACCCGATGTACTTATCGATACAGGGTTTAAAAGAGGTCAACCTTGCGCCTTTTAAAAAAGATATCCGTGAATTAAGGACTAAGTTTCAGCATACGAATGACAAAGTTGACTATGCAATAAAGCAGAGCAAGGTGGATTTACTCTGGAGGATTTACAGAAGAAGTTATTTAAATGGTTTGAAACGTTTCGAAAGATTTGTTGAGGAGAATAAATACTGGCTGAAAGATTATGCGTTGTACAAAGTGATTAAATTCATCAACGGAAACGATTCGTGGGAAGACTGGCAAGAAACATTTAAGAACAGAGATGCTGAAGTGATTGAAAAGTTTGAGAAGGATAACTTTGATAAACTGCAGTTTCATTACTGGATGCAGTGGCAGTTGTTTGAACAGATGAACGGAGTTAAGAAGTATGCGAGTGAACGCGGGATTTATATAATGGGAGATATTCCTTTTCTTGTAAGCCGCGACAGCTGCGATGTGTGGGCTAACAAACATTATTTCGATTTAAAGCTGCTCTCAGGTGCTCCGCCTGATATGTATTTTTCAACAGGACAAAGATGGGGAATGCCGCCTTATAACAGAGAAGAAATTGAGAAGGATAACTTCAAGTACTTTAATGATAAACTTAAGTACGCTGAGAACTTTTACGATATGTTTCGCATAGACCACTTCGTCGGGTTTTTCAGAGTCTGGACTATTGAAGAAAGTGAGCCGCTTGAAACGGGAGGATTGAACGGAAAGTATTCTCCTTCGAGCGAGCATTTATGGGAAGATACAGGAAGAAAGCTACTTGATTCAATGGTTGCAGAGTCGAGCCTGCTTCCGTGTGCAGAAGATTTAGGAACTGTGCCTGAGTGCTCGGGGCGTGTGTTATGGGAATACGGTGTTCCGGGAATGGATGTGCAAAGATGGATAAAAGATACAAATGATTTTATTCCAAAGGAAAAGTTCAGATGGCTGACTGCTGCAACGGTTTCAACGCACGATTCATCTTCGCTTGTAGAATGGTGGTACAACGAAGCAGGAACGATTGACGGGCTGCTGTTTGAAAGATTGCTGAAGGAAAAAGGTTTTGACGATGAAAGCATTGCAGAGATAAAGATTAAACTGTATGACCTTGAGAATTCACATTATAACAGACTACTTTGGAAAGAAGATATAACGAAAGAATTATTTTTAGAAGTAATTGGTTTACCGGTTGAGCAATGCTGGGATATAGTTGCGTTGTACGATGAAAGTTTTGGAGAAAAGGACAAATTTCTGAAACGGGTATTCGATAAGTCAGAAGACGCAGAAGTGTTTTTACCGGAAGGGAAAGTCACTACAGGATTTATTAAACGCATACTGGAATTTGTGTGTTCAACTGACTCGATATTCAGTGTACAACTTTTGCAGGAGTATTTAAGTCTTGACGAGAACTTCCTGAGAAAGATAGAAGAAAAATCTTTCAGGATTAATTTCCCCGGTGTTGTAAATGATGAGAACTGGACGGCTGTGTTGCCGATTGATTTAGATAAAATGTGTGCGTTAAAAATAAATGGTGAAATTAAGGATATGAATTCAGCGAATAACAGGACATAGATGAAGAAGGCAATAGACATAAAGGATTACAACTATACATTGCCTGATGAGAGAATTGCACAATTCCCTCTTGCGGACAGGTCTTCATCTAAGTTACTCGTTTACAATAAAGGCAGTATTTTGGAAACAAAATTCTCAAATGTAGTTGATTTCATTCCCGAAGATTCATTCCTGATTTTTAATAACACAAAGGTAATCAATGCACGTATGTTTTTTAAGAAGGCAACAGGAGCAAAGATAGAAGTATTTTGTTTAGAGCCTTCTTCTATTGGTGTTGAAAAAGCATTTGCACAAACTGATGAATGCGAGTGGAACTGTCTGGTAGGAAATGCGAGTAAATGGAGAGATGAGATACTTGAGAAAAAGTTTTCAATCGATGGTAAGGAATGTAAACTCTTCGCAAAGAAAACAGGAAATACAGAAGACAGCTTAATTATAAAGTTTAAATGGGAAGGCGGTCACAGTTTTTCGGATGTGATGAATGCAACGGGTTCAACTCCCCTGCCGCCGTACATTAAAAGACCGGCTGAAGATTCTGACAGTGACAGATACCAGACAGTGTTTGCCGAAGTGGAAGGTTCAGTTGCTGCTCCTACGGCAGGGCTGCATTTTACTGACGATGTATTAAGCAATCTTAAGAAGAAGAACATTACATATGATTTTCTTACGTTGAATGTTGGTGCAGGGACTTTTAAACCGATGAAAACTGATAATGTGTATGAGCACAAGATGCATAAGGAAAGTTTTTCGGTAAATAAAAGATTTCTAATGAATCTTCTGAAGGCTGCAGATAAAACAAAGGTTACTGTTGGGACTACGAGTGTTAGAACAATAGAGAGTTTATACTGGCTTGGTATATTACACGATAAAATATCAAAAGATAACTTTGAACTGGAGCAGTGGGAAGTTTATTGTTTTATGGACAAAGATTTACCTGAAGCAAAAACCGCAGTTGAGAATTTGCTTGAGTATATGGAGAAGAATAATCTGAACACAATAGAAGGTTCGACAAGTCTGATGATAGTCCCCGATTATAAGTTTAAATTTACTGATGTGATTATTACCAACTTTCATTTACCGGCATCAACTTTATTACTGCTGGTATCAGCATACTTAGGTATCGACTGGAAAAGTGTTTACGATTATGCTTTAAAAAATGATTTCAGATTTTTAAGTTATGGTGATTCATCAATTTTAATCCGATAACAATGGGAACAAAGATTTTCAATAGATTAAACTATTCATTACTACCCACACCTTTACACAAACTGGAAAACTTATCGAAATACCTTAATGCAAACATATATTGTAAGCGTGATGATTTAACGGGATTTGCATTTGGAGGGAATAAGACAAGGAAACTGGATTACTTAATCTATGAGGCAATAGAACTCGGCGCAGATACAATCGTAGCAGTTGGAGCATACCAGTCAAATTTTTGCAGGATAGCATCAGCATACGGCGCTGCCTGCGGACTTGATGTCAGGCTTGTACTTGGCGGCAAGAAACCTGAGAAGGCTACTGCCAATCTGATGCTGGATTATTTATTCGGAGCCGATGTAGTTGATGTTGATTCATATGAATGGAATGACTGGGAAGAGAGGGCAAGGCTGCTTACCAGGGGATTAACTGCAGAAGGAAAGAAAGTATATTCTATGCCTATAGGCGGCTCTACAAAAACAGGCTCGCTTGGATACGTGGATTGCATGAAAGAAATTACAGATTACTCGGATACAAGCGGGATTGATTTCAATAACATATTTCATGCAACGGGTTCGGCCGGAACACAATCAGGATTAGTTGTCGGTAAGTCATTAACAGGATGGGAAGGTTCAATAAACGGAATAGCAATAACAAAAAATTCAGAACAGATTAAGGGTGAGGTAATAGCATTAGCAGAAGAAACGTGTAAATTGCTGGATATTAAAATTAATGATGCAGACATCATTGTCGATGATAATTACATTGGCGAAGCTTACGGAACTGAAACGGAAGGCGCCAGAGAGGCAATATCTTTATTCGCAAAATATGAAGGGATATTACTCGACAATGTATATTCAGGTAAAGCTGCTGCAGGAATGCTTGATTACATAAGGAAAGGACTGATTAAAAGTTCTGACAAAGTATTGTTTATTCATACAGGCGGGAATATACAGTTATTTAAATAATAATCCATTTTCGAGGTTTTTACAATAAATTGTGCTATTTTATTTAATGATAAAAGTGTTTATATTATAAAACTATGGATAACATACTGACACAAAAACCGTTTCCGGAAGAATATCCGGGTCATTACATTCATTATGTTGATTTAGTCAAAGAAGGAAACATTCTTGAAATATTTGAACAGCAGTCAGCAATAACACACGAATTCTTTTCGGGTTTATCTGAAGAACTTGGGAATCATACATATGCTTTCGGGAAATGGATAATTAAGGATATTGTTGGTCACCTGATAGATACGGAAAGAATATTCAGCACAAGGGCTTTAAGAATTGCAAGAGGAGATAAACAGGCATTACCAGGCTTTGAGCAGGATGATTACGTAAAGAATGCTAATTTCTTTAAGCGTTCATTAAGGGATTTAACAGATGAGAGACTTATGCTTAGGGCAGCAAACATAAAAATGTTCAGGAGTTTTGAGCCGTTGACATTTTTAGAAAAAGGGACGGCAAATGACAACGAAATTACAGTCCGTGCTATTTTATACTTATTAACCGGACACGAAATATATCATATAAAGTTTATCAGGGAAAATTATTTGTAAATTTTCTGGGGAGAAAAGAGGAACAAATAATTAAAATGGAGAAAAAACTATGTTAAGATTAACAAAAAGTGTGTTTGCAGCAATGCTTGCAGTATCGTTTATGTTATCGTTAAATGCGTGTACAAGACGTTTACCATCAGGCAGTAACGGTGACTCGCTCAAAGTAATAAATGTTGATAAGGCTAAAGACAGTACCGACATTTACGGGAAAGGGTACTTTGATTACAGGGATTCTATAGAGAGTTACCATATGGGATATTCCATACCACGGGACAGTGTATACAAAGTTGAAAACCTTAAAGCATTTGAGAATTTAAATCTGTTAATCAGCAGGGATTCATTAAATCCCGGTCCGTATCTCGACAGAGGAAATCACTTACAGAATATTCATAAGTATATCGAAGCAATCAGGGATTATGACAGGTACATCCAGTTAAATCCTTATAACCATTCTGCTTACCAGAACAGAGGGACAGCTCATGAAAGGTTAAAACATTATGATCAGGCACTCTGGGATTACCAGAAAGTTCTTTCATTAAAACCTGATGATACGATTGCGAATTTCAATAAAGGTGTTATTTATGATGTGATAAACATACCATGGCAGGCAATAAAAGAATACGACACGGTTGTTGTTAAGGACCCGCGTTTAGCAAAAGCATATTACAACAGAGGGTCATCTTATGAAAAAGTAGAGAAATATGAAGAAGCTATCGAAAATTACCAGAAAGCAATTCAGTTAAATCCTACTTATAAAGATGAACTGATAAGAAAAATAGATTATTTAAACTATACATTCAAATAATCACAATCTGGGGATTAGGTTTTATTTAAAATCTAATCCCCAGATTCCTGCTGTTCTGATAGTTACCACATAGGCATCAGTGTTCGGGATTTCTATTTCGGTTTTACCCTCATAGTCACCTTTTGTCTGAGCCAGAACTTTCAATAGTTTACCATCCGAGGTTTTGATATCTGCATAAAACTCCCCTGTTCCTTCGTGAAAGAACTCAAACAATGAAGAGCCTTTATTCAGACTGATAATATTTGTTTTATCCCCTTTACCCGTGTATGCAAACCTGTACTGAATTCCTTTACCTTCTATATTCGCTTTAGCATCAGGTTCAAAAATCATTTTAATGTTCTCATTTAACAACCAATATCCCAGGCCAAGCAGACCGAAAACAAATACCACACTTATCACTAATCTTGCTTTAGAATTTTTTGCCATAATGTTCAGTTAATGTTTATTTAATATAATCATTTTAGTTTATTTCCTCAAGATTTAAGATTGTATTGATATAGTTAGTATTTTTGGATAAATTCAGATAACTAAAAAATGAATTATGAAAAACCTTTTGTGTTCGCTGAGTGTTTTGCTCATAATAAGTTTTACAAATCTATTTGCCCAAACGGATGAATACGGCAACAATGGAAGCAATAAAGTGTTATCCGGTTTAGGGCTTTCCCTCAGTTACGTAAATGTATTGAACGGCTTCAATTTTGATTCAGACTCGTCAGGTACTATTGAAGCATGGATTTATCCGAACAACACATTCGCAACTTCAAGAACGATAATATCGAAAGGTGCCAGCACAAACGTCTCATTTCTATTTGGCGTAAATGTAAATTCGAAATTGTACTTTAGAATCGGCAATACTGACTTCGTGAATACTGACGGTCAGAATGTGAATATAAACACCTGGACACACATTGCAGTAACCTGGACAGGTAAGCCAAATTACACAGTTCAGTTTTATTTAAACGGTGTCTTAAGCGGAACCTCTGTAAACTCAAATGCAACCTGGGTCAGCAGTAATGACCTGGTAAGGATAGGAAGCAGTCAGTCATTTTCATCTCAATCATTCTCCGGATATATAGATGAAGTGAAGTTTTACAGAAAGAATATTTCAGTCGGACATATATTGATGAACAGGTTTTGCGGAATAGGTGATTATTATGTAGGTACTCCCGCTGATTTAAACGCCTCTTATGCGTACAAGAATTTATACAGTTCCTGGACTTTCAACCAGACAGGTTCAACTGCATTTGATTACGTAAGCAGTAATTCAGGGTTTTATATGGGAAGCGCTATTTCGTACGGACCTGTTTACGGAAATCCCGTACCATATAATTTTGCTTTGAAATTCGGCGGAGGGAATAATGATTATATAACAATTCCCACTAATACAATATTTGACCAATCCTCGGACGGGACTTTTGAATTCTGGTTTAAACCAAACTCTGTAAACACAGAACAGGTTATAGTATCTAAAGCAGCATCAGGTTCAAACATTTCGTTTATTTTAGGACTAAACAATTCGGGGAAATTATATTTTGGAATTGGGAATTACCTTGCCCTGAATTCAAGCGGTGAATCAATAGATGCAAATATGTGGAATCATATTGCTGTTGCATGGGTCACTTCGGGCAGCAATTATGTTATAAGTTTTTACAAGAACGGAAAATTAAACGGAACTACTTCTGCTATTACGAAGGCTTATAATACTAACTCAAGTCCTGTACTTGTAGGAAACTCATCATTTCAAAATGTCCCTGCGAATGGATTTCTTGACGAGTTAAGATTATGGCAGGTAGCGTTAACGCCTGCTCAGATTTCTTCGTACATGTTTGTATCGACAAAATCATTTTCCAGCGCAGTTTTGCTTGCAGCATACAATTTTGACGGCACACTGCAGAATTTTTCCGCAACCGCCAGTATTGCAGGAACATTTAACAACAATTCAATGAACTATTCAAGGTTCAGTGCATATTCAAACGATTCAGCCGGAGGTGCTTACAATAGTTCGTTTATTTCGCATTCTACAACAATTAACAGGAATAATCAGCCCAATACTTTTCCAAACAATTATTTAATAAAGAATCCGTTTTTAACAATTCCTGATAACAACCCTGTTGGTATTTCCGATTCCATAAACTATACAGGTCCATTCGGAACAGTATCTGCAGTAGAATTATTTCTGTCGCTTGATCACACTTATGTAGGAGATTTAATCATATCTTTAACTGCTCCAAACGGTGTAACCAAGAATGTAACCGCAAATACAGCAGGTTCCGGCAAGAATATTTTGTCATTTTTCGGCGATGCATTCGAACAAAGCGTAACAAGTACCGTATATTTACCGCCATGGGGGTTTGCAAAACCTTTACAGGCATTCGGTAATTTCTCTTCATCAACTGCTCAGGGATACTGGAAGATCAAGTGTGTTGATAATGCAGGTAATGACATTGGAGTTTTAAAAGGCTGGGGTCTTAAATTTGACGTAGTATCTTCGGGAAATAATAATTCAAATGCTTTACCGAAGGAGTTTAATCTATACCAGAACTACCCTAACCCGTTTAATAATACAACAAGAATAAGTTACGATGTCCCAAAATCCGCATTACTTAGTATAAACGTGTACGATATTTCGGGTAAAGAAGTAGCTCAGTTAGTTAATAAAGTTCACGAAGCGGGGTCATACAATATTAATTACAACACCGGTAATCTTTCCAGCGGTGTTTACTTTTATACCATCAGAAGCGAAGTTTATAATAAGACACAAAAAATGATTTTGCTGAAATAAAAGTCTTTTCTGTATAAGAAGACATTAAACTGTCTTCTTATACAGAATAATATTTCCGTTAAACTCTAAAAGAGTCCACCACCGAGCATTAATCTGAATGCTCCAATAAGTACTGCAATAGCACAGAGGACAATCCCTGTGACTGCAGGTCCTTTAGAATTTTCATTTGTAGCGGCACCAACAATGCTGATAACCAGACCAACTAACCCTAAAGGGATATTAAACCAATTGAACCAACCGAGGAAAGGAATTAAACCTATAAAAAAACCTACGATGGATATTAATCCGAAAACCAGTCCGACAATTCCCATAATTTGTGTTTTAAATGTTAGTACAAAATATGTGTTTTACATTAATAAAACAAGAATTAAGAAGGTCTTGAATTTTGAGTGCTACTAATATAATTGATTTGTTTTCATTTAATAACTAATATAGAAGGATAATTCATAAATGAATTTATATCTAAATATATGACAGATAAAAAAGAGACAGACTTATTAAAGAAAAAACTGAAAGTTGAAGAACGGAAAAGAAAAGAACTCGGGAAATTAGTTGCTAAGACGAACCGCGAATTTAAAAAAGCAAAGGATGATTTAAGAAAGTTTAAGAAACTTTCAAAGAATAATATCTCAAAGAGCAGTGAGCAGCTGGAATTATCGAACAATAAAATTGCGAAAATCAATTCCAGACTATCGTCGTTAGTTCTTAATCTTCAATATGGTATTTTACTCGAAGACGAGGACAGGAAGATTGTTTTGGTAAATCAAAAACTATGCGACCTGTTTAACATTCCCGCTCCGCCTGAAACACTTCACGGATTAGATTGCAGTTTAATGGCAGAAGAATTGAAGTCTTATTTTAAGAATGAAAGTAAGTTCGTAAAAGATATAGATAAACTATTAGAGAAGAAAAAACCCAGAATATCTGATACACTGGAATTAAAGAACGGCAAAGTATTTCTCAGAGATTACATTCCCGTTTGGGTGGAAGGTAAATACTCAGGACATTTATGGGTCTATACTGATGTAACCGAAAAATTAAAATCTGAGAGTATTTTAAATGAGCAAAAACTGTTTTATGAAGAGATATTAAACAACATACCTTCGGACATAGCTGTTTTTAGTCCGAAGCATGAATATCTATTCGTTAATCCGATCGGGATAAAAGATGAAAAGCTCAGAGAATGGATTATAGGTAAAAAAGACGAGGATTATTGTGAGTTAAAGGGGAAAAGTTTAACAATTGCTGAGGACAGAAGAAAATTATTTGATGATGTTGTAAAATCAAAATCTCAGAAAGAATGGGAAGAAGTCCTTACTGATTATGAAGGAAATTCAGAATATCATTTAAGAAGAATGCTTCCGATTTTTGACGGGATTAAAAAATTAAAAATGGTAATTGGGTATGGATTAAACATATCAGTAATTAAAAGAGCACAAAAACTAACGGAAGAGGCAACTAAAAACAAAGAAAGATTTCTGGCAAATATGAGTCACGAAATCCGTACACCTATGAACGGAATATTAGGGCTGGTTAATTTACTTTTAAAAACACCAGTTTCCGATGACCAAAAGGAAAAATTAAAACTTATAGAAGATTCAGCACAGAATTTGCTGATAATTATAAACGATATTCTTGACATGGAAAAAATCGGGTCAGGAAATATTGGTTTTGAGAATATACAGTTTTCTGTTTATGAAAGACTGGAATCAGTTTTGAGATTATTATCATACGGAGCCAGCAACAAGAACATTGATTTACAGTTTGAATCCGATATAGACAAAGATATATTCGTAATAGGTGACCCTACCAGATTCTTGCAGATTGTGAATAATTTACTTAGTAATGCTTTGAAATTTACTCAGAAAGGTGTGATAAAGATAAAAGTAATCATTGCTTCAGAATGCGATGATAAATTAACATTGAAAATAGCCATTAGTGATACGGGTATAGGTATTCCACATCATAAAATCGATTCAATATTTAAGCCATTCACGCAGGCCGATGCAAACACGAGCAGACTTTACGGAGGGACAGGGCTTGGATTGAATATTTCTAAAAGCCTTGTTGAACTTCAGGGAGGTACAATATGGGTTGAAAGCGAACTTGGTAAAGGAAGTACATTTTACTTTACAATAGTTTTTAAGAAATGCGATTCATCTATGTTTAAAATAAAGGAAGACATTACATCGGTAAAGCAAAACAGCCTGACAAACCTTGATGTTTTACTCGTTGAAGATAATGAAATAAATCTATTGCTTGCTAAGAGTATGATGGAGTTCTGGGGGTTTAATGTTACCTCTGCCAATAATGGCCTGGAAGCAATTCAGGAACTCAATAACAGAGATTTTGATATAATATTAATGGATATTCAGATGCCTGTAATGAATGGTATAGATACATCTATATACATAAGGAAAATGAATTCGCAGAAAACTGCTAATATTCCGATTATAGCGTTAACTGCTAATGCAATAAAAGGCGATGAGAAACAATACTTTGAAGCAGGCATGAATGATATATTAACAAAACCTTTCAGAGAAGAAGAATTGTTTAATATTATTAATAAACACGTAAAAGAAAAATTCAGAGACAAAACAATCTCACTGACTGATACGGCAAATGATAATACTATAAAACCAAAATCATATTATGATTTAAATAATCTGATAGAAATGTCCAGAAACAATAAGGAGTTTATGAAAAAAATGATAAACTTATTTATTGAAACAATTCCAGTGGTTGTTGCCGAGATTAAAGAAGACTATCATAATCAGAATTGGGAAAATCTTGGGAATAATGCTCACAAAATTAAACCCTCAATTAGTATTTTTAATATAACCGAATCAAGGAAATATATTGCTGAAATTGAGCATAATGCGAATAATGTGAAAGATATATCGGTAATGGAAAACCTGATTTTTAAGCTGGAAAATGAGATTTTAAGCGTAATTGAAGATTTAAAGAAAGAATTAGAAAAATTATAGTGTAAGGAATTGAAATTAATATTTTAATTAGGTATTTTTGTAATTGTAATAAACGGAGTCGTAGTTCAGTTTGGTTAGAACGCCTGACTGTCACACAACACTTCTGGATTATAAATAAGTTTAAAAACAGCCTAAAAATGAAGATTTTTCAGGCTGTTTTGTTTTTATGATAGTGAAATGATAGTGAATCATGTTTTAATATCATTTCTGAACTCTTTTTCAATTTCAGCTCGGATACTATCAGGATTTATCCTTGCGTAGTACTTCTTAGTGGTCTGTAGCTTCTTATGTCCGAGCATGTAACCCACATATTCAAGCCTAACTCCCCTATTCAACATCTCAGTTGCGAATGTCTTCCTATACGACTTTAAATTCAGAGTATAGTTATTAGGCAAATTAAGCTGTCTTTTTAATCTACGGAATTTTTGACCGAGATTATTTACAGTATACCCTTCAAATATTAAACTATCCTGCTCATTCTCAAAATTATCTGAAAGCTCGTCATCAATAAACTCTTCCAAATCTTTATAAATTGGAAATTTTAAAGTATTCTTGGTTTTCGAAATCCTTAAATATATTTTATTATTTTCAAAATCAAAATCCTGTACTTTTAACCTTAATGCATCATTTGGTCTCATACCCGTTAGTATTAAGAACTTAAGTATAATATAAAATCTATAGTCTTTAATCTTTGCATATTCGAATATCCGATTGTTCTCATCATCATTTAAGATTACTATTTCTTTTTCTTCTTCTGTGGGACCTTTTACATTTCTGCATGGTGACTTTTCAAGAATATCCTCTTTTATAAGAAAATTGAAGAATAGTCGAATATAAGTGTAATATGTCCTTTGTGTCCCATTGGATACTGTGTTTTTTAAAACGTTAAGATATTTTATAATATCTGATGATGATATTTTATTTACTGCCATATTAGGGTTTAAGAACTCGATTAGTCTGTGCATTGAATAAACAAAATTCTTTTGATGCCCAGGAGAACGTAATGACAAGTATTCCTGATATTTCTCGATTGCTTCCAATAGCGAGACTTCACGATTCTCAATTTCTCTTTTTAGCAAATTCTTAAACACTGAATTACTATTTGGACTTTCATAAAGTAGTTCAGCTTGTTTCCTTAATTCCTCAGCAATCTGCCAATTTTCTTTGTTAGGTATTAGTTTAAGGTTTTCTCTTGTAACCTTATCATTTCTTCTATATTCTAAATGAATTTTGTTTCTATATGAAAATTTTGTGGCCATATGTTAATTATTTTTAATTTTTGTTTTCATTAATTTAAATGTCGATTGTGAATCTATATTATTCGGATCATCAGGTTCGGTCAAATATTTAATAATGCTTAAATATGGTACATAAACTTTTCCTCCTATATTTTTTGAAATAAGTTTTTTATCCTCAATCAACTTTAGTAAATTCTCTCTTCTTATACCCATACGTGATTTGGCTTCATTCACAGACAACAACCTCAGATCCTCCCGCGAAGGAATCTCCGCAGGAGGCTGGGTGTTAATGGTGTTATATTCTGGGGTTGTATCTGTCAATGATATTATACCTTATTCTTCATTATTATGTTGAATTTCCCTTATCAAATCTATCAACGATTCTACTATGTTGTCATACCTGTCCAGAACGGTTAACTCCTGCCCAATATTTATTGAAACGTATAATAAGAAATAGGACTTAATATTTACATTTATTAATTCTTCATTCGCTTTCATATGAATCCTGATTATGTATCGCCCGTATTCATTATCAAAATGAAGGTACATAATATATTCTCCGTCATCAGGTGTTTCAAATTTTAAAGAGGCTCCTTTAGGATATAAATCTTCCCCGTCTTCTATCGTTTTCATAACCCATCTATGAAGTTGACATCTTATTTCAACTGGGTTTATATATTCGTGTATGTATGCACACACCGTTTTTAATTGTTCTTGCTTTTTGTTAAATTTCATAATTACTATTATTTTTAAAATTTCATTTAGTTAAATTTAAGAGTGCTAAATATCTACAAAGAATTTAGCACCCTTTATTGTTTATTAGTACAGTTTAAGAATTGAACCGAATAAATAATCTTTGATGTTATCCATTCTATCAATGTATAATTCAGTATCGAAAATGACATCATCGATTACATCATTTCTACACTTCTCGTCTTCTAGGTCTTCACTTTTAAATATCATTATATTATCGATTATTCCGAACACGTAGGCTTTGTATACACAAAATTCATCACCCTCGTCATAGACCGCCGTGATTGTATCTGCGTTAAAAGGGTTACCTGCTCCAAAATAGCTATTAAGGTTTTCAGCGAAATAAGTATCATCTGATTCGGAGTTTGTTTTGATGTAATCCTCCATGTCGTATACAAATACAGTGTCGATTGCAGCGCTTCTGTATTTTATGTGTTCTGAGGACAACAAAAGAATTGCTGAGAAATGATTCTCCCCGCTAATTATACAGCCAATATTTAAATCGTTTTCTTCGAGATAATCATGTAATCCTCTTATTAACTCAAAGTCTTTTCCGTTCTTTAGATCCTGTATATACAAGATCGGAAATTGAACATCTTTAGATTTTAAAGCGTTCTTTATTTCTTCAACGTGTTGTGGTGTTAGTGCATCTTTAATATTCACTATGCCATCATTTAACGTTTCTTTGGAACTGTTTTGTTTCTTTTCTTTCATTCTTGTTTCTTTATTTTAAATTTTATATACTGGTTTCTCTTTTGAGGTCCAGTTTGTTTTCTTGGTTAGCTTTAAAGGGCTAAACAAGTATTAATTAAAGCAGGTGTGATTAAATCACCACACCTGCTGTGTTCATTTAGAGATTTGCTGATTTTCTCATGAACCTTTCTTTGTACAACGCTACGTCATTAATCCGTTCTTCAACAAAACCATCACTAAGTATAGCATTCTCGTCAGTGTTGGATAGGCACAATTGCCTATCTAACAATCCAGAAACGTAGCCTAGATTATAATTCAATACCAAGGAGTTATTACTAACTGCTTTTCTTTCTACGGGATTTAAACTTGACCTTTCGTCCAAAAGTTTATTGAAATAGTTATCAAATTTTTTAGAATCCCATGTTGCAACATAACTGTTTTTGTAAGATACTGCATCAAAAGAAATCTTTACTTCTTTCGGAGCAAATCTTACTGCAAAATTATGTGACAATAGTATTATTATCCCGGGTATCTCTACCTTGCCGAGCAATATCATTCCAAAAGGAATAAAGTTACTCAGTAAATATTGACTTAAAGCTAAGAGGACATTAAAGTCTCCAGCAGTTACGTCTTTCATGACAATAATACCGGGCTCATTTTCATCAGCCTTTTTTATTGTCTCCAGATGGGAGCTGTTAAGCGTCCCTTCTATTAAAATTAAATTCTTTTTCATTATTTTATGAAATTAAATTTTCAATTTACAAATAATTTTGTAAACCGTATTACTTTCATATTATCGTTACATATTCATCTTAATATCAAAACCTGTATTACCAATCTGATTATTATTGTTTTCAAACCTAGAGTGTTTCCGTGATTTTATTTTTTTACAATACCCTCTCCTTTCTTTATTAATTGTTAAGAATCATATTCTACTACCTATGAGGACTTTCATCTTTTCTTCAAGCTTGTAAAGCTCAGTTGCGAAGTCTTGATATATATCTTCATTGGAGTCAGATTCATTTCTTATCTCGATAGCTTTTAAATGAGCCATTATTTCTACTGCGATGTAATGAATTATTCTCTCTGTAAATTCGTAATAACCTTTAGCCGATTCATAAAACCTCTTTTGAAATTCTTCGTGTTTCTTAAAAAGAACTATCTTGTTATCGCTGATTATGGATCTAAGTTGTTGATCATTTCTGCCCATATATGGCTCACTTGTATCATCTATTTTAAACTGAAGAGTACTGCTATCGCCTGTTACATTGCCATCCTGAGTTGGAAATTTAACAGTGACCTTATTGCTCCTTTCCCTTTTCTTGGGTAAGGAAGGACTCAAGGGTTCCTTTTTATCTTTTGCAGGTTGTGTTGTTTCATTACCTCCTTCTTTATTTTCACGAATTCTGTATCCGTTGATAGAATACTCTTTATAACTGCTATCTCCATTTCCGACCGTATCATTTATCTTATAGTCGTTAAGTATTTCATTTATCTTGCCTTCTATTTCTACAAATCTCTGAGATGATGATGTATCTGTTTGACTTTCTATGTATTTCAGAATCTCATCCTCATATTTCAGGAGCGAAAAGAAGAAAGCTTTCGACAGCTCTGTTTTCTTGAAATCTTTTCTCGTTGGAGTAGTTTCCAATACACCGGTTACGTCTATATACCCGGTTAAATTATATCTACCCCAAAGTGAAGATTTCTTGTAAGACCTGAACTGTTCTGTATTTGTAACGTCCAGGATTCTTCTACCTTTTATTACAAAGAACGGTTCTCTCTTTAATTCTCTGTTCTTAGCCAATATCAGGAATATCCTCACTGGATTAGCACTTATATCGTAGGGGACTAAAGTCTTGTACTTTTTTGATTTTGTTTTGAATAAGGTGTTAATAGTTAAAGTAAACGGTGTATCACAATAGTCACTGTACTTGAAACTTTCACACACTTTTTCTTCTCCATCATTTTCTCTCAGTACAATCTTTATCCTTTTACGACTGAGTATCCCTTCGAAGTGTTTCTCGATTTCCTTTTTCAATGTCCTAAAATCTAAGTCCTCGAATACACCTTCTTTAAAACCAGAAAGAGTAACCTTAGTGCCGGACGAGAAGTCATTTTTCAAAGGTTTTTCTTCAGTAATGTCAACTTCGGGTGGACCTTTGTTAGTTCTTTTAAATAGCGTCGAACTATATGTGTATCTGTATATCTTACCTGTCCTTTGCTTTGTTTCAATCGATATATCTTTACATATCGAGTAGCCTGAAAACATTCCCATACCATGCATCCCGTTCGTTCTTGAATCGTTACGCTTTGATGAACGAAAGATTATATAATCTTTATTCGTATTCACTCTCATCCCTCTACAATTGTCTTTAATGACTATTTTTCTATCTGATTTCTTCCCTCCAGTTTTTGTTATTTCAATGATTATTTGCTTTCTGTATTCTTGAGTGACACGGTCAAAGAAATCCTCTGCTGAGTCAGCACTGTTATCTATGTACTCCATTATCACCCTGTATTCATCGGTGTAATTCTGCACCTGCTGAATTATACCTTCGCTGTCGTATTTTATTTTCTGCTTGTATTTTTTCATAATATTCTTTAATAAGGCGGAGAGGTGCTCATTCTCCGCCTCATCGCATTCATTATTTTTTATCGTTCTGTTTAACTTTTCTCAACCACAAATAAGCAGGGTCTCCATCCGTAGTAAACCCACAGTAAGCGAAATAGCACATATTGATATCTTCGTTCTCGTATAATTTCAAGTTATCAGATGTTTCAAAAGGTACTATATGTGCTTCTTCAGGATTACGCTTACTCAATTCTTCAGTTATTTCTTCGTAAGAGGTGTCATTTTCAGAATACACAATGGATTGATTCGTTAACCACTCTGCCTCATCCATTAAGAAAATTGGCCCACCGTTAACTTCAATAGCTTGGGTTTCAGCAAGAATGGGGTCACTTTCTTCAATATTCTTCAAGTGGATTGCAGTCATGAATAACGGGCATTGTACAATATCCGATTCGAATTTTCTAAACGGGATGAATATCCAGTCATCATCTATATCATTATGAATGAAAGCATCAAAACTTCCTGTTGGGATATCCCACTTTATTTTAGCTCCAAACTCAGAATCCCCTATAGTTGTTAGTATTACCTTCCCAGAACTTATAATGAAGTTTTTAATCACAGTATTGTAGCTGTTAAATATATTCTTCATTTCTTCGTATTTTAAATAAGCCGGTTCTCCAAATTTTTCGCCGGCTTCAAATTCAATATAAAATCTAACCTTATCACCTTTGATTTTACTTTTACTAATTTTCACTTTTGACTCCATTTCTTTTAATTTAAAATAAGGGCGGAAGGGTAAATCCCCTCCGCCGTTGTTTTTCTTAAGCACTAGTGCTCTTTTTTCTTCCTCTTCTTTTCGGAACATCAGATTCTTCCGACTGAACAGGGTTGTTATTTACCTCTTGTGTACTTGGTGTTACAGGTGTATTCTGTGTATCAGGAGTAGCAGTATTCGTTTTCACTTTCGGAAGCATATATTTACTTCTGAATTCCGCAACAGAGTCAATAATGCCGCACCTTTTTGCTTCTCTGACAGATATTGCACCACCTTTGACGATAGCATCGAGGATGTATTTTCTTCTTCCGGTTAAAGCTGACAAAGTTTGATAAACTACTTTATCTTCTTCTTCCAGATCGAAAGCCTTGGTATCGCCTTCGTATGCGTCACCAGCATTCAAAGTAAATGTGGTTCCCATCTGAGCAATACGGCTTCCTGGCTTGCCGGAAGCGCTTAAAATTGCACCCGATACATCATTAGAGCCACTCGATTCGGTTTCAAGGTCAACATTTTTTGAGCCATGAAATGTTGTTGCTATTTCAAGCGCATATTCTGGTTTACCTTTTACACCTTGAAGTTTTAACTTCAGCAACTGATTAGTGTTGCCTGATGCTTCGCGTTCTTCAACACGCTTCACAATATCAGAAGTTGTCGAAGAATCCAAAACACTTATAGAAATTAAATCATGATTTTGCATGATATATTCCTTTCAAGTTAGTGGTTTCGAAAATCCCCTTTATGGGGTTTAATTTAATTGCTGAAACATTTCCTACAGCTTTTCCGGAATCGAGGATTTTCTCCTCGAATTGTTTTACAGTGATTTTATCAATCATTGATTGTTTCTCCTACGCTCATAGCGCAATTTTTACGATTAATAAATATGGCTTTTTCAATCACAGCAGCCGTGGCTGAGTCGAGGACTTCCACCTCGAAGTTGTTTTGTGTCTGGGCCAAGGTATGACCTCCAATCCCCCAGGGTTCGAACCTAGGATAGTTTTTAAATAGTTTGTTACTGTACGTTTCATTCATTTTCATAGAAAAATTAATTGTGATAGCTAAAATACAGCCTGAAGAAAATGAAACTCAATTTCATCACAGATTTCTTTTAAGGACATAGAGTATTTTTTACTCTTATATTTTGCCTTTTCACTTTTGTTGATTTTACGCTGAAGTTTTTCTTGTTTTTGGACATCTTTAGTTTCTTCATAATTAATTGAAGAGGATGTTGTTAGAATGTCCTCCGTAAAAATAGAACCCTTCTGTATATTCGTTTTAATTTCATCAGGTCTTCTTAAACCAAAATGTCTTGTTTCGATATTGCTATATAATTTTTTCATTTTTTCTCCTTTCGAGAATTTTAACTTTAAAATATACTATTATATAAGCAAATTGCGTGCCGTAATTTTAAACCTCAAAAATATGCTAAAATCAGACCATTTATCAAATAATTGCATTAAAATCATTGATTGTATCAAGATATTTATATATATTAATCAATAATATTATATTACAATCTAAATTATTATATGAATATCTTAGTAACCTGGGCCACGCTTAATGATCTCAAATACTATGTAAGAAATGGAATTTCTGTGAAGTATTCCTCTGTAATGAATGCCCTGAATGGTGTCGAAAAAGTCAAGTTTGATAAAGTATTGCTGTTATGCGATTTGAGATTAACGAATATATTAAAAGAATTTTTAAATAATTCAGAATACAATATTCAGAAGGAAATCTATGGTTTGGTTGATTTTCATGAAATGCTAGAGGAGAGTAGTTCAAATACGAATGATATAAGTTCAAAAACAAAGATTGATTTCTTGCCTTATGCATATTATAGTAGTTTCGTATCGGCACTTAATACTCACTGCAAATTGGATTTAAATAATTCTCTGACGAAGGATAGTATAAAATTGGATCATGAAATATCTTCGGAAGAAACAAAGGTAGGCAATGTAGATGATATTGATGATATTGATGATATTGATGATATAAATGAAACAATCCAAGAACAGGGCAAATCTTTACCACAAGGGGATAGTAAAACATCCGAAACTGAAAAGGATAAATCTCTCAAATCAAGCGAGACTAAACCGTCATTAAAAGAGCAAGATTTTGAGGCCATTTATTTGTTGGGTGACAAAATATCTGACGGAAGAATTTTCAATTTAGAGGATTATTTTAACGAGAAGGAATATTCACTTAAGAAAGCTATATTCTATTTAGATTTCAAAAGTTACAAAGATCAAATTGACCTGTTAATCGGTTTATTCATAAAAATTAGAGGAGATAAATTCCTTTATAAAAGTAGAACAGAAAAAGGATACTATTTTTCGATAAACAAGAAAATTAAGAACAAATATAGATTAAACAAAAATCCATTTTTATTTCTGCCTTCTACTCTAATGCATTGGCCAGACCCTTCAAAAATTCCACCATCTTTTAGCGAAATAATAACCGATAATCAAGAAGTAAAACAAATCATTAAAGATTGTTATGATGCTTCAAAGACTGAGGAACCTATCCTACTATTAGGGGCAACAGGTACCGGAAAAGAACTTTTTGCTAAAGGTATTCATAAAGCAAGTACAAGGGCCGGTAAAGACTTTGTATCTATAAATTGTGGGGCAATCCCAGATAGTTTGATTGAAAGTGAATTATTCGGTTATGAAAAAGGATCGCATAATACTGCTCATAACCAAAAAAAGGGCCTTTTTGAAATAGCGGAAGATGGAACAATATTCTTGGATGAGATAGGTGAGCTTCCGATAGATTTACAATCTAAACTACTAAGAGTCTTGCAAGAAGGAGTATTTAGACGAATAGGCGGAACAAAAGAGATAAAATTTAAAGCGCGCGTGATTAGTGCTACGAATGCTAATATTATAAGTAACTTTGGGATTAGTTTTAGATCAGATTTATATTATAGATTAAGTACTTATGTTTTTAAAATACCAACATTAAAAAATAGAGGAGAAGGAGAGATAGAGGTTTTAGTTAATCACTTTATGGATAAATTTGGTAATAGTGATGAGTATCAATATAAAAAAGTATTTATTGAGGATAAGGCAAAAGAACTGTTAAGTAAATATGAATGGCCCGGTAATGTACGTCAGCTCGAATCAACAATTAAAAGAGCATACAATATGGCCATTGATAAAGAAAAAGATATTGACGAAGAGATCTTGAGAACTTTTCTAGAAAGTTTGAATGTAATATCTGTTGAAAAAACAGAAGAACCAAAAAACGAGGAAGATTCTATATCTGTAGTAGAAACATATTCTGATTTGTATAAAATCAAAATTTTAAATAATTTTAAAATTGATGAATTTCTTAATAACATTAATAAGGACTATATTAAAGAAGCACTTAATAAAGCCCATAAAAATCAAAATGCTGCTGCAAAGTTATTAGGACTATCAGGAACAACACTGGGTAACAGAATGGAAATTCTCGGAATACCTAGAAAGAAATCAAAACCTTAACTATTATTTAATTTATCTCAAAACTTTACTTTTTCTTTGACCCATTTGCTATAAAAAGTATCAAATGGTAATTAATCCTTATAAATTAAATATAAGGAATAATACAATGACACAACAATCACTCATTTATGAATATGATGATATAGAACAAGCTAGAATGGTTCGTGACATCATCAGAGAATTAATAAAGCAAAATGGAGCGGTACTACAACAAAGAAATTATTACAAATATTTAGAGATATATTATGAGCAGTTAAACAATGATGTCGGAGAGGAGGCGGAGTATTATGAATAAGAATTCCGAGAGGTTAAAATACATTATGGATAATTGTGGGGCAGGATACTCAGACAAACTTTTGGAGATACCTTTTAAGTGTTACTTTTCGAAATATCTTTATCTCATTCTCAAGCAACGGTTGTCGTATCTGGATTGGAAAGCCAACGAGGGCTCGTATAAACTTGCACTACCGGTTGAAGTTAACGTAGGGAGATTAATTAAGGAGTATAATGTCTGTAGGAATATCTTTAGGAGAGCCATAAAAGAGTTAATATCAGTTGGGTTGATAGAGAAGATAGACTGGTTCCCGGCTAGCCATTCAGCGTGTTTTGTAGTGCTGGTGCATAATGATGCTCTGATAGAGTCTTATAACCCAGATTCCCACATAGTTGCTTATACAAAAACACTGTCATTTAATTTCAATGATGAAGAATTACATTAAACCAATTAACAATTAACCACAAAATATATGAAAGAAATAAAAGATACATACTACATTAAAATTAAACCAGAATTCTTATTCGACGAATACGATGTATTTAAATCAGGGTATACACCTTGGGTTTACTTGGCATTAAAATTTAAATACAAATACTATCTTGATAAAGCTCCACATAAGACATTTACAGTGGATGCAAAGACTATGGCAAATTATTATGCTACTACTCCTGCAACCATTTATGAAGCGTTAAATGAATTAGAAACCGCAGGACTATTAATAAAGAAGCAAAGAAAGTATCAATTAGTAGATGAAAGTGTATATTTAACTAAGTTCCGAAAAGTTGATATTGAGGAAGTTACCAAGTATCCTAAATTTATCCTTTTCTATCAAAACGCATTTGATGATTTACTATCAGTACTCAAAAGAGAGATTCTACCAACTGGAAAAAATAAGAGACTGATCTTTAGTTTAAACGTTTATTATTATTTGATGGTAAGCAATAGACACTGCTTGCTCAAGAAAGTCCCCCTTTTGGAATCGGACTTAACTCAGACATCCCTTGAAAAAGAAATAGGGCCAGACCATAGAGTATTAAAGGTTCTGTTGGGTGTTTTAAATGATACCGGTTACATTAAAGTTGAACCTGGGAAGATATTTACTCTGAACAAGAAAATATACAACCCTGAGAAACATTGGTTTACAAAACCAGAAGTTAGCCTACCGGTTGAGACCAAGCCAATAATACAGCCGTCGCCTGCAATTCAATCTGAATCTAAAACAGTACCTGATAGTTTTATTGGATTTAGTAAATATCAGGATGGGAAGGATATTTGTTTGATATACTACAGTAAAAAGTATAAATCAATTATGACTGGACGTTGGTGTGAAGGAGATGGAATTCCTCGAACACCTGAAGAATTTGACATCTTTAATAGCTTAAGGGATAATGGCAAAAGATCTCAATATTATAATCCTGAAAGTTACTGGGACTACAAAAGAGATGATAATATTGCGGCCTAATACCATGGGACTAGCTTTTGTGTATTTTGAGAATATATGGGACCTACTTAAAAGTGATATGGGAGTTACTATAATAATAATGCCTAAAGTATGGGAACTACTTGAATATAGTATGGGTGCAGTTATATAAATAAGAAGGTCTTAATCGGCTGAAAGTGAATACAGTAAAGGGTTCAGCCGATTTAAGATTTTCCTATAAGATATTAAAAGATATATAGATATAAGATAATAAAAGACGCTTCTTCGAAGCGTGGTTTTTTGTTCTTTTTTCATTTGTTTTCTTTTCATGTTTAGGAGATATTTTGGTTTGGTATTTAGTTCTTCGCTTTTATATATTCGCGCCAAGTTCGTTGCTTTTGCTTAACTGCTTAAAACAATCTCTCTATACTAACAGAAACCTGTAGGCGCGTTTTTGAATTTAACGGGACTAGCTTAAATCCCATAAATAATCGTTTAATCAATCTCTTTATATTAAGAGAAACCTGTAGGCGCGTTTTTGAATATTCAGGGAGTTACTTGAATACAGTCGTCTATACAAAAACACTGTCATTTAATTTTGTTTAATAAACGATTAATTTGATTACATGTCGGTTGAGAAAAAACCAAAATATATTAAATGGGATAAAAAAAGTTCTGATGCTAAGATTAAAGCATTTGTCGATACTGTTTATGACGACTTAAACCTAGGCAGGTTGAAAGTATCAGCCAAGAAAGCTGTCCTGCTTGCCTTCTTAATGAATTTACTCATTTCAGCTAAGACGGGTATTGGAGTTTTGTACTCAAGAAATAGCAATTGGTATCAAAATATGCCTGCTAAGTATAAGTACTATTTTTTAACACACCATTTTGTTACTAAGGTAGCTGATGCACTTTTGGAGAAAGGGTACATTAAGCAGGTTAAGGGTTTTTGGGATATGAAGTTGAACTTTAAAGATCACACAAAAATCCACCCGGCTAAAAAACTCTTGGATTTGTATCAGAATGTTGACTTGTCGGTTATTGAGAATCGATTGCCACCTGAGGAAATACAACTTCGAGATACTACTATCGTGATTGATACGAATAAAAAGACCGGAGAAGAAACAGAACGAGAGAAAGACGTAATGCTTGATTACATGGATAATTCAAACACAGAGGCTATGAGAGCGATTGTTAAAGAATGGAATGCCCTAAGGTATAAGACTTTGATTACTATTGATGCTCCGATTGAATTATATCAACAAGACAACTCAAGGGAAAGACTTGAATACTATTGTAATTTAAAGATGGAAACAGACCACGTGCATTTGTTTGTGCGACCTAAGGGTGGGTATAGGGTGTTCAGAGAAATATTTGAAAAGTTCGGGAGATATTCAGCTACTACAGAAACCTTATTAAAGAAACAGTACAGGCCTTATTTTAAGATCAATAACGCACCTACAGTTGAATTGGATTTTCAGGCTCTACACATTAGGATGCTTTATAATATGGAGAACCTTGACTATCAGGAGGACCCGTACGCGATTGCTGCTGCCTCTTTTGAAGATGAGAAGTACAGGGAGAGAGGACTATTTAAAGGACTGGGATTGATGTCGATTAATGCTAAGACTAAACCTGGTACGGTTAGGGCGTTAAGGGATAAACTATTGGAAGACGAAGATAAACCAAGGGATATACCTTATGAAGACATTTCTAAGATGCTTGACCATTGGCTTGTAGTACATAAACCGATTAGTACTTACCTTTGTACTAATATTGGGCTGTCTTTGATGTATTATGATTCTCAAATAGCTGAGAAAGTGATTAAACACTTTACAGACAAAGGAATCATGATTTTATGTATTCACGACAGCTTTATAATAGACCGGGTACACGAGGCGGAATTAAGGACTGTTATGACGGCAGCCTATCAGTTTATTATGAATAATGAGTTTAATGTAAAGATCGACCGAAAAGTGGCACATTAACGATATTTTGTAGTTTTTATTTTTCTACTATTCTTATTTTCCTATTTCTTAGATTTTATTGTTCTTATTGTTCTTAAACGTTATTATATTATTATAATTATTATAATATTATTATTCTTATTGTTCTTATTCTTTCTTCTTCATACAATATTCTTAAAATTCTTCTTAAGCAACAACACCCGTATACAGTAGAAAGTGATTAAATTAGGCTGTAATTCAAGTATTTGGTGTTTTTTTGATGTAATTAATAAATATTCTGAATAGTCCAATAAATTGTACAATCCCAGAAAACCTTGTTTTCCCTTCATTTTTATATGTAATATTAAATAGTGCACGTAAATGCACAATTGAATAACTATCTGAATAGTCCAAATAAATGCACAATCTACAAAAATGCTTAAAAAACCATATTTTCTGGGTTACTTTCCAAATTGTGCATGTAAATGTACAATTCAGATGATCTAAACCTGCACAAACACTAAAAATGCCTTAAAAGACAGTATTTAAAGCTCCTACACCAATTGTGCACGTAAATGTACAATCCATAAATTATCTGAATTGTCCAAATAAATGCACAATCTATAAAAATGCTTAAACCTTCCTACTTTCTACAATAGAATCTCAATAGTCCAAATAAATGCACAATTTAAAAAATCCAATTAAATGCACAATCAACCGAATAATAGATTGTCCAAATAAATGCACAATTCGTAAAATACAACGAAATCAGTTCATTTAAATGGACAGTCTTAATTAGTAATTCTATAAAATATAAAAGATTTCATAAAGTACAATTAAATGTACTTTTCGTTTCCAGAAATATTAGCAATGGAAGAATAGAAAGACTGAGTACGTTGAAACATTACAATAAAAAATGAGGGGTTTTATCCCCTCATATATATTATACCCTAAATTTTTCTTCCTTTGATTTATTTACATAACTGATTAATTTACATAAAATTAATACCCTCATTTTATGAATATAGATATTTCTAACATCGACCTTAGTATAAGCCAATATTCTTTCAACGCGTATGGACCTATTCCAGAGAACGAAAAGAAATCCAAGCCTTCTAAGTTAACCTTAGTTTTAGAAAACACAAATGATTACTCCGATATTTTTGTCGCCAATAGGAATTCAAATGCAGATGATATATTTAATAACAACTATGAAGATATAACAATTGATTTTTTTAAAAATTTTAAATACAAATATAAGAAGATTCGAACCTTAGGAGAGTATTTATCTGGAAGAAAAGAGATTACTTATTATTCTCCACCTGACAAATATAAAGAAATAGTTAAAATTCATGAAAGGTTTCATTCAATACATCATTTAACATTAGACCCAAACACTTCTTCTATATGGATGGATTTTGATAAAGTGCCTTCTTTTTACAAAGAATTATTAGCCCAGTTATTCACATACATTTATATAAAAGATTTAAACAAAGGATTGTTAGATGATTTTCTCGCTCTTTGTAAAGAACAGAGTTTAATATATAATTCATGGATAATATTCAGAGATTATAATTTTGACAAAGCAGAAGATCTATATTGGGAAATCAGAAGAAGAATAATCAATAACCAACCATTAGGTTTGTTGGAAGCCTTAAATACTAAAATTAATAATAATATTATGTCAAAGTCTAATTTCACAAAACTTAATCCAAACAACTCTTTATTTAAAGAATTATCTCAAAACCCACCAGCTTGGTGGAAGAATTTATTAAGTGATCCGAAAACTTATATTGAAATCCGAAAAGGTAATAAAATTGATGTTTATTACAATGGAGGTGCTATAATAACAAGCTTACAACATTCTAAAGGAAAATACTCAGGAAAGATTAATATGGAGTACCTTCCTTTAAATGCTGAGAAAGGCGACTATTTAAAGTATGACTTTGACAATAATTCAGCAAAAATAATAAATGCACCCAATATATATAATGACTTTCAGAATTTTGATAATAAAATATTAGAGAAAATTAAGGAAAAGATAAGTCACCATTATCCAAATTATTCAGAAAAAGGTATTCAGGCTTCGTTTATTTTAAATGATGGTAATTTTATAGATTCTGAATTCGCTTATGACTACAACAATAAAACAATTCGTATTGATCTTGTGAGGGTTGATGTTAATAAACAAAAAATTGTATTTTATGAATTAAAAAGAATGGGTGATGCAAGGCTATATGAGACAAATATGACTAAACATAATATTGAATCCCAATTATTAAGCTACCATCAATTCATAGTAGCTTACAAAAATGAATTATTGGATTATTATAAAGATATTTTCATTATTAAAAAAAACTTAGGTTTATTACCAAAGAACCTTAAAAACCTAAACGATCTAAACGGATATACCATTCTTGAAAAGCCATTTTTGTTATTTGGCGATTGCGAACAAAGTTGGATTAACAACGATTCATCTTATATAAATAACAGAATTAAAAATATTGCTTACGGTTGTTATTATTTTGGTAAACCTGATTATAATTGTGACATTGTTAGCAAAAGTAGCAGGAATAAATATATCTTTTAGTGTGAGAACTAAATTACATAGAAACTAATGAACCTAACAATCCACCGAGGCACTACAGAAATAGGTGGTTCCTGCGTAGAAATCTCTACCAGCAAAACCAGGATAGTTATAGATTTCGGAATGCCCTTAGTAGAAAGAGACGGAAGCGAATTCAACTTCAAGAATTACAAAGATAATTCCGTAGAAGAATTAGTATCAAAGAAAGTACTACCTGACATAAAGGGACTTTATGATTCATCAACTGAGGAGCCACCTGACGCGCTACTAATATCGCATCCCCATGTTGATCATTACGGGTTCACCCATTTCATTAACAAAGTCATTCCCGTATACTTAGGAGAGGCCACAAAGAAAATCATAGACCTTACAGCTATATTCACTTCACAGCCGTTTAAGATTTCTAATTTTAAATGCTTTCAGAAACTAATTCCATTTACAATCGGCGACATAACAATTACTCCTTACTATAATGACCATTCAGCCTTTGACTCATATGGATTCCTAATCCAAGGTGAAGGTAAAAGGGTTTATTACTCAGGAGATTTCAGAGCCCATGGATGGGATAGTGAAGTTTTCAATTCTTTCCTTAAGAACCCACCTTCAGATGTCGATTGTCTTTTAATGGAAGGTACTACAATGAGCAGGTACGCAGGTAAAGACAAAACCGAAAAGGAAATTCAAATTAAATTAGAGAACTACTTCAAACAAAACAAAATCAACTTAGTTTACTCTTCAGGTCAAAACATAGATAGAATAATTTCAGTTTATGAAGCTTGTTTGGCAACCGGCAAAACTCTTATAATAGATTTCTATATAGCAAATGTATTAAAGATAATATCACAGTATGGTGAAGCTCCTCATCCTGACAATAACAATCCTAACATCAAAGTTATATTCCCTTATCGACTAAGCAGAAAAATGGTAAAAGAAGGTCATGGTCAATTACTTTATAATTTCAAGACTTATAAAATTACCAAACCAGAGATAGATGAAAACCCGGGGAAATATGTCTTATTCGTTAGGCCGTCAATGAAAACGGACTTAGTTTATCTTAAGAATATTACTGGAGGCAATCTCATTTACTCATTATGGAAAGGTTACTTAAAGAAAAAGGACACTAAGGATTTCATAGATTACCTAAAAAGCAGAGATTTTAATGTTGACGAGGATATACATACAAGCGGACACGCCGATGTTGACACCTTAAAAGCAATGGTAGGAGCAATCAAACCTAAATTACTAATCCCTATCCATACCTTTGAACCAGATAAATATAAATCTACTTTTAATGTGCCGGTTAAAGAACTCGAAGACGGAATTCCTTTTATGGTACAATGATTTTAGATATTAATTAGCTTATATTCCTTCAAATAAAGAAAATGATTTACCAAAAATTTCGGATGCTAAATTAATCTTAGTATAATCTTCCTTCTTTAATTATAATCGTAAAGCTCTTTTTAACTTTATATTTACCCTCATTTTTCTCGATATTATTGAAGCTCGTAGTAAATTTAATTGAATATTTATTTTTACCAATAATAATTAATCTGTCGTGCTTTTTTTCCTTAATATACTGTATAGGCTTTTTGTAAAATTTTAAATTTGGATATTTGGCTTTAGCATTTTTACGGAAATCTTCATAAGCAAAAAAAGTGCTATTCAATATATCATAATGCAAATATACTTTGGTGTCTTTATCTAATTGGTTAAGAATTGAAAAAATAAATTCTACTGAGGAATCATCAATATACTTGTCAACAAACTCAATTAAAGAACAATCTTTTAGATAAAAACCCAAAAAATTGAAATTCTCTAATTCTTCATCATATGTATATTCTAATGTTTTTGGTAATCGAAATAACACACAATCATTTTTGTAATTATCGGATACAAACTGTATATCACTATATGTATTCAATTTATAGTCAGTATCCTTGTTTTTATTTGTTATCAAAATTTTCTGCTGTAAACATTTAGCTATGTTATATATGTAATCATCAGTTTTATCATTTTTATTTACACTACTATTCTCAACTTTTAAATCAGTTAACAACAATTGCATAAAATATTTTCTTGTATTCTGATCAGTTATTAAATCTCCTATCATCTCTATTTCTTCTAACCATTTTTTATTGAAAACAATATTATGGTATTTTCGAATGAAATTTAATATTTCATATAATATCCGATATGGAAAATCTATTTTTTCTAGTGGATTTGATAAAATTGCTTTAAACACATCTGCATCAAAAGCAATTTCTTGCCTCCTATTTACATCATTTATTCCAAGTACTGAATTCTGCTCCATATTAGTTATTTCTATTCATTTGAGCTTTAAGTAATTCAAGCGTTAATTCAATTGCCTCATCAAAAAAACCGTTTGGCCACCGGTCCAGGAAATTTCCATTTTCTGCCATTCTTAACTCTTTAACGTCTGATACACCATCGTTTATATCAACATAGTTTATAGCAACGTCACCTAAAGATAATTCCCCTTTGGCTATCATCAACTGGATTTTTCTAATAATATGTTCACTATGGGTTTCTATAAAAAGATATGAATTACTTTGGTTAGTTTCTGAAGCAGAAAATATTTTACTAAAATGTAAGAAGTCAGAAAACAGCAATGGTATTTTTGTTTGCAATGCCGGATGTAAATGTAATTCCGGCTGTTCAATGTAAACCGAAGTATAATCTCTATAATTTTTATCAAAATCCCCAAGATTATTTACATTATGTCGTAAACTCGTAGTAATGTATGCTAAATATAATATTATTGGATAAATTTGTTGAAAGCCACTGCTCTCATAAGCTGCATTATAAGGCTTGTGTTCGATAGTGTTATTCTTGAGATTGATTTTATGAACCATGAAGAATGTTGATTTGACATCTTTCTTAATCTGAACTGCAATTCTAAAACCTAATTTTCTAAACCAATAATTTGAAAGCGAATCTATTTGTATTAATTTAAGATTTTCAAAAAAAATTGTCATATTTCGAAAATCATCAATTTCTGCCTCTTTTTTAGAATTGCTGTTATCATTTACATTATCTATTAAATACCATTTAAGAAACTTTGTCTCTTTGATATCTGAATAAAATTCATTGTACTCATGCTCATTGATTTCTTTAAAACAGTTCAACGTATTAATCAAGATAGTTTTCTTTTCTTCTATACCCAAATCCGATATATTATAAAGTTCATTTTCCAACTTCACCACAACGGTAGATAAATAAGTATCGTTATCAATTTTATTTTTAATGTTACTAATAGTCTTATTTAAATCACTACATAGGATATCAAATCCACTTATATATGGTAAATCTATATTATACTTAATACAAAAATTTACTACTTTGATGTTGAAATAATGGTCAACGACAGAATACTTATGATCGAAAGTAATGTTTTTGAATTTCATTATTTCTTCAAAACTTTCGAGTAATCCATAATAACTCGTATTATCCTCATTTGTGAATTTTCCATTACGGAGAAGATAAATATCTTTTACTGGTTGTCTTATAGAAGGTAAATATGCGATTTTTAAAAACTCTTCGATAATTGGCTCTGACAAATAATTAATCGCGAAAAAGAATATCCTAAATCGTTCATAGTATTCCTCTTTCTTGTCAATACTGAGATTATCCCATAACTCTTTATTCACTTCTGAGTTCTCATCAATTAATATATCAAAAATTTCAATAGGTATTCTTTCATTGCTCTTATTGTCATTATCGGTATGATAATCTATCAAACTTTCGATATATCGTTCGAGGTAATCTTTATATGTATCTGTAAGAACAAAATCACTGTAAGAAGCTGGATAAGTGTTCTCAAACTCTTCAATATCTGTTTTCTTAAATACACCATCTATAAATTCGATTCCATCTACACCTTTTATTCTTTGCCAATCCGAAAATAATTTACCACCCTTATCTTCATAGATACATTTAAGTTTATAATCTGTATTAGGACCAGTTAAAATATACTTAACAGATATAATTATATCTGATTGATAGTTTGGGAAGTACTTGTTTAGGTTTAACAGAAATTCAAATTCTAAATCTCTATCTACTTCACCATTTGTAACTATATCTTCATATCCACCTAATTTTATCTCATTAGATATATCATAATAATAATCATCATTATCCTCACGTTTCAGATTTTTAGATAAAAACATTAGAGCCTTAAGAAAAGTACTCTTTCCTGATCCATTCGGACCTAAGAGAAATGTAAGAGGTTTAATAATAAATGTAGAATCTTTAAGATTCCTAAAATTCTTAATATTGATTTGTTGGATATTATTCATATGTAATATTACTCTTTATGGTAAATCATTTAAATAAATATATTGAACTAGTCCAATAGAATATTGCTGTACAAAGTAAATAGAAATTAGCGAAAGAAGTAAATAAAGGAAATATACTATTATGTACACTTAATTATCATTGTTGAATTTAAATATTTGTGATATCTATATCAGCAAACTTATAACCTCACAAAACTTCCCTGCATTATCTTCAACTGTCTTTAAAGGTAGATGTGCAAATTGTTTTTCACCTATATTCAATATTTCAGCAGCTCCAAGTGAAGAAATTATATTTAAATAGTTATTCACACCTGAGGTCTTATTCGGAAGATACTTTATTAGCTTAGCCTTTGATGGAAAATTTATAATTGGTCTTCCTCCTGACCTATTCATTATGCTTAAACTCTTATTAACCTTAGATACAATTGAATACACTCGTAGTGAAAATCCACTTTCTCCTCTTGTGTTGAACATTATTTTCCCTTGCTGTGCTCTTTCATTTTCCAAAATATTCTGTTCACCAAAATAATTGTAAAGATAATCTACAAGGAATGAACTTCTCATCTTGTCAGACAATATTACTGGTTTACTAAATGTTCTAAAATTACCTCTTATAATATAATGTTCTATAAGACTTTCAAACAGACGCAAACTGTAATACTTTTGAGAATTAATGTATTTATTATTAATCCCCTTAATGAATAAATATATATCCTCCAAAGATAAATCTCCTTTAGTATATTCTTTCTTTCCAACTATAGAATATATCTTAACCGTTTCCATTTTTCTATATCGGGTAATTTGTTCTTCGTTTTCTGTGCCAAGTTCTACTTCTATGAAGCCTATAATCTTGCTATCTAATACTACTTTGAAATCAGGTCTACCACATACATCAAATTCTTCAAGTGATAAATTTGGAGATGGATAAATATTAGAATTCAAAGGAATAGATAGCTTTGTTTTAATAAATATATTTACCTCATCAATCATCAAAAGATGAAATAAAGTAAGATTAACCCTGTTTTCAGGCTTTGCTGTGTCTTCGTGTAAGTGAATTTCTTTAAGCATTGTAAAACATTTAATCTTTTCAAAAACCGTCATGGAATATCAAAGCAAAGAATTATTTAACGTTTTGGAATTATTGCTTTCTTTGCTTCTTCAATTCATATTCCTTTATTCTGTCAGCTAACCCTCTGACCTCAGGTGTTATATTATTATTCTTTACCTGAGTACGATACCACCACCAATGGTAAATACTTTTAATAGCTGTATAAGCATATATTCCTGCGATTGCTAACCCTAAACCAATCATGTATATTGCATAACCTGCTAATATCACCCAAGAAAACATAAATACTATAACACCACCCGCTATTGCTCCGTTTGGATCATTTCCTTTTTTGTTATAACTTTTCATAATCAAATCTAGTTATTTTCAGTTTTTGATCTTTAACAATTGAATTATTTAATTTAACAAAATCATTAAAAACAATATTATCGTTCAATGATAATATTTCGATCTAATCTTTAATAATATAAGATATATGATTCCTTTGAATTAAACCTTAATACCGTTTGCTACAATTTCTCTTCTATCGACATCTTAATATTCTGCCAACCGATAAATATTTTGACCCAAAGGATTTGTTGGTTTGCAAATGGTGGGTTGTTTTACAAACTTTCTAATCCAAATGTAAATTATATAACATTTATTGAAGTATCAATTTAATAAAGATAACCTGAATTCCTAAATATCTATTAATCGATAATATGAATAGAGCCACCACCCTACTTACAAAAAATGAGGGGTTTTAACCCCTCAATTATATTATACCCTAATTTTTTCTTCCTTTGAATTAAAAACACAAATGAATAATTTACAGAATATTAATAATCTCAATTTCCATCTGAGGTTATCGTTCTTTACATAAGATTTTTGTACATAGCTTTTAAACGTTTCCTCACGAAAAACTGGTAAATTTTCATTTTAAGGAAAACGTGTAACAAAAAGCTGTGTCCCATATATTTTGGGGCACATCTTTATTTGTTTGCATGTTTCCTTGAACATGGCATACCAGTGCCTTCGTGAGGGATGTGTTTACTTTTAAAGTATGTGCCCTTTTTTTATACATTAATATTATACCCTTAAATCAAACAAATAAACATGAGCAAAAGGAATTCTTCGACTGGAGTATTTTTAGAAATATTAAACCCGGGGTTTGGCTCTATTTATTACTCCAAAGCTACTCCAAGTAATATATTATTCAGTATTTTTAGTTTACTGGTAACTATCTTGTTAATTGCATACGTACCAAGCCAAACAAAATTTTGGGGATTTACTCAAGCTTATTTCGAGGTAATGTTTAAGATGAACGAGGATCTAGATCATCGTAAGGCTACTGTTTTAATATTTTGGGTCTTTATAATTGGAGTTACTAGAACATTTGCAATAATTGCTTTTTTCGTAAAAGCTCACAGTATCAACAACACAATAGAGAATCGGTACTCTTCCGATAAGTTAATAAAAGAACTCACCAAAATTAATATACTTAAGAAAGAATCCATAATTAATAATACTGATTATCACATTAGGATTGATAATATACTTTTAGATATAAATAAATATGGGATATCAGAAACCCGCGAGGATTTTTTGATTAGCATTATTCCATTAAAAGATTCTGGGATTATAACACAAGACGTTTTAGATAAATTAAAGAAATCACTTTTATAATTATATGGACGAAAGATTTACTTCTGAAAGATTTATAAATGATATTAATAAGATTCATAAACTGTTTGAAAACGGTATATACTCAACAATTGAATATTCAGACCGCAAAACATCCTTGATTCAAGAATTAGTATCAAAAGGAATAAAACAACCAATTGACGACTTCATTAGTGAAATACTAGTTTTAAAAACAAATAACATACTAGAGCAAAAAGATATATTAGCCATTAATAAGCAATTGCGGAATTTCGAAATGGTTAATATGCCTATACAAAAGAATTATACAGATGCCCAAGTTACAAATAGAAATTCCCGTGAAAATGTTTACGTATCTAAACCGAAACAAAAGAAATCTATTATAGAAAAAATCCTCATTACCTTCTTTGCGATTGTTGGCTTATTTTTATTCATTGGGTTTATAGGGGTATTAGTAACATTAATCAAAGTAAATTCAAAGAAAGAGGAATACACTAACAATTATCATTATGTAAATGAAGACAGTTTAAGAACAGTGGATATTAGAAAGAAAGGTACATGGTCGGCAAGTGAACTCTCAAGAAAATTTTATAGAAAAAGTGCCTATGAGTTAGAATCTGAAATAGGTGAACCCACCAAAAAGAAGCAGTTAAATCCAGGCCTGGACAATTACTCATACTATTATGAGAAAGTATTGTATGATGGGAAATATATTCTTTATACAGAGTTCTGGGTTAACCATGGTACTGTTATTGAGGCAAAATAATTCTATTTAGTAATATTATTAATGAAGAGAAAGATGCCCGAGTGAGTATTGATAATAAGAGGTATAATATATGTAAGACTAATAATAAATCAAAAATTCAAACATAATGATAAATAAATTAACCTCAGAAGAATTCATTTCTCGGATTTCTAAGTTACACAGTCTGAGATTAAACGAAATGTACTCAGAAGATGAATTTAATAAAGGAAAAGCAGAATTATTAATGTTAGTAATACATAATGGGATATCCCAAGATTTAGATGATTTTCTAACAGATATTCTTGAGCTGAAAACAAAAGGAATACTTACAATAGAAGAAATTCAACATCTTAAAACTGAGCTATCTCTAAATACTGAAAACATAACTCACCCTAATAACTTTTCACCTAAACAAAAACACAAATCTTCAGAAAATATTATTCGTATAGTGATTGGTGCATTTGTTTTATTAGTTATTATTCTATTATATATCATAATAATACCTGAAAATACGTATAACAATAGGAGTTCATATAGTGAATCTGAATCTGGCAAAAACGATACTAGGAAAATTGTAGAAAAGAAATACAAATTAAAATTAGGCACTATGTATTTATATTCAACCAATACAGTTTCAGCATATTGGGAATTCACGAATAATTCTTCAGATTTTATTGACCAAATTACCATGGAAGCTTTCTACTCATGTTGTGCAAACAGTGCTTTTGGGATTAAGTTTAAAAATGTTGGTCCTGGTAAAACAGTAAAAACAGAGGATCTAATGAAGGGATCAGGTAAAATTAATATGTTAGATATCAAAGAAGTAGAGTTATCAATTATAAGATTTATGGTGAATGGAAAACATGATCTTGATGCTAAAGATAAAATCGAATTTCTACCTAATAAATATGATAGAAAAATAAGTTTTAAATAAATTATATGAGAAATTTAACTAAAATAGCAAGTGTTTCTATTAAGGTTCTCTTAGGCTTTGTTATATTTGCCGTTTTCTTCTCTTGTAAAGAATCACATAAAAATGAGTTAAAAACAAATGAGAGCGTAAATGAAATAAAGCAACCTGACAAAATTCAAAATGAAGTAGGTCAACAAAACAAATCTACAGGTAAGAAGGATTCAAAAATAAAATGGGTTGGGACTTATGTTTTTGAAGATCAATCAAGTATAGTAAAGCTGACTGTTAAGCCGAATAATTTAGTTTATTTTGAGACAGGAGATATATATGGTAGTATATTTAAATATGAATGCTACTCTGTATTAAAGGATAATTCAATTGAGATCTACTTTAAAAAAGTTATTTATGATAATCTTAAACAAATAGAAATGACAACAGAGCCATTATATATTTTATCATATGATAACGATATCTTATACACTCAAACACAATTTGATACAGATGGATTGAAAAGGAAAAGTGTATATTTTAATAAACGGAAATAATCATTTTACCAAATCTAATATAACTGTATGATGATGGTGATTATTGGATTTTAGTACAATAATATTTTACGATAATTGATTTAGAGAAACCAATTCAACACTTTTAAATAACTCAACAATGATTAAAAAGAATAAGATTAAAGCTATTATTTATAACCTGTTAATTCCTGGTGCAGGAGATCTGTACGTAGAAAAGAATAAAGTAACAATATTATTTCTTATTCTAGGGATTATCTTCAATATATTGAATATTTTAATACTAATTAAAATGAAACAAGAGATTGTTCATTATAATGATCTTTCCGAAGGGTTATATGAAAGAGCAACAGGAAACCGTGAGAGTTTCTTCATTGAATTACAGATAATTTTTGGGGTATTATTAATAGTACCAAGAATATTCTTTTCCTTTGAAGTCATTAACAGGATTAAGAAGTTTAATAATAAAATTAAAGATCTTCCCCCAGAATTAATAATTCCAAAAGTTACTAACAAAAACATAAGTTCTTCATCACCAACAAACATTACACACTTTACTCAGAGATCTAATAGTATTGATAAATACATTTCAAGAACATTTATTTCTGAAGTTAATAAAGCATATAATTTAAAAATTAATGGGATTTACTCAGAAGAAGAATTTGTTGGAAGGAAAATTGATATACTTAATAATCTAAAAAATAACGGGATATCACAAAGCATAGAGGATTTTCTGGTTGACATTATTCCTCTTAAAATGGATGGTATTTTAAGTACAGAAGAAATAGATGAAATTAAACGTTACATAAATAAATAGTAGTAGCTTAATATAATCGTGTCTAGAAAACGAGAACAAATAATACTTCAAAACTAAAATATGAAAACACTATACATACTTATATTAACCTTAACATTATCCAGCTTAACATACTCACAATCTCTTAAACTTGATTACAAGAGTGTAGGAGATGTGAACAATCATAGCTCGGTTACATTAAGCTATAAATACGATAACCTTCCATATATGGTTAGTATTCGATTATTCAATACAGAGAAAAACGAAGTCCAACTATTAAAAGAATATCTATGTGAAACTAAGCGCTGGCGTGATTTTACATTAGATGTAACCAATCTAAAAACCGGGACTTATAAGTTCCTTGTAGGATTTGGAAAAGATCAAGAGAAACAAATAGAGTTCTTTGTATGGAATAGGTAATCAAAAACTCCAAATTTCCTGATATAATATATATAAGTAAACTAAAATATATTATAATGGAAACAAACTACGAAGAAGAACTAAACAAAGAAAATATCCTAAGATATATAAACTCCGAAGAGAAGTTATGTCTCGAAAGAATTAAACACCTCAGACGACAAAGATTAGTACTAACAGGCTCAGATCTAATAGACTTTACAGTATCCACAATACATAAAGATAAAATGGCGACAATCATAAACCTCATCAAAAAAGTTGAGGATGATTTATCATTCGCAGATTTAGAAGAAGAATGGAGGAGATCCGTTGAAGCTAAGAAAAAAGAAGGATGGTTCGGAACTGTAACCTGTATGGGTGATAAAGAACGATTGATAAAAGTATTACCTAAGATAGCTAAACATGGAGGGACAGTCACAGTTGATCCAGTTCAAATGCTTCATATACCGCCTCCTAATAAATGGTGGGAGCCGGAAGTAGAAATTGCCGAGAATTAACAATATTCAAAGGGGGATAGTAATTTACTATTCCCTTTTATAAATTAAAACAAATAAACATTATGCCAAAAATAGAATTAAACATACCACACGAATTATCACAAGCAGAAGCACTAAACAGAATCCAGCAGTTTCTTCCTCTGCTGAAAGCCGAACATTCCGATAAGATAAAGGATTTAGAAGAGTCTTGGAATGGTACCACCGGAGTTTTCAACTTCAAAATATCAGGGTTTAAAGTATCCGGGACTTTGCAGGTATGTGATAATTTTGTTGTTATCATAGGTGAGTTACCTTTTGCTGCTTTACTCTTTAAAGGGCAGATTGAAGAAAATATTCGTACTAAAGCGATGGAGTTACTTGGATAGAAGAAATGAGCAGTGTAGCACTGCTTGTTTTTTAAATGTTCTTTTATTTACAATCTCAGAATTAAATCATCATCAAAGATTTTTTAAAGAATATTCTAATAAATACAACTACTTACAAAAGAATTTATAAATATCTTCCCCGGTAGTTTCTGGAATAACATCTATATAATTATTGATAGGAATTGTGTTTGCTCCACCTCTTTTATAGTACTCTGTAACGGATATATTTTTAAAACGATATTCTCCACAATAGAAAACAGATTTAAGAATAGAATATTTAAGATCCCAAAACTCTTTCGAATCGTCGGAATAAATACTCTTTAGATTCACCGTGATTTCATTGCCATTATATTTAATAGTTTCAACATCATAGTAAGTAGTATAATCAGAATTAGTTGTAACGTATATCCATCTGTCAGTCTGTGCATTACAATTGGAAACCAATAAGATTACAGTTAATACAAATATGGTTAAAACATATTTCATTTTATTATCCTTTCAATTATAATTATTTTGAATTAATAGCTTTAGTTCAAAGTAGATTATTTATGCTTGTGTACAAATATAAATATTTATATTTTGCTTTTATACGTAAATTTACGATATCTTTCAATTATATCATCAAATGATACAATTGATTTCTCTAAATTTCTTAACTTTGTATAGTTAAAAATTAAATTAACCCATAATGAAGATCATAATTCTAACCGCGCTTATATTCTTGGTGGCATTTACATTAACCGCTCAGACTAATAATACCAACATAAAAGTAACAAAAGCATCTCCTGCGATATCTGATTTCATGAATGATAAAACAAGTTCTGATATAATGAATACTGAATACGAACAATCCAGGGCAGTTAAAGCCGAGGCTTGTATTCTGTACAAATTAATTTAGCAGGTAATAATAGATAAATTTATAGATAGAATCATTTATGTTTTTTAAATAAACTGAATGGAATAATTATATTACTTATGACTAACAATCTTACAGCCTTAAAAAGACAAATTGAAATACTGTCAATGTTCTATCCTACAAGGCAAGTACAAGAATGCACGCTTTTAGATTTAGCGGAAAAATACAAAGTTGCCGAAGTTACAATAAACAGAGATCTGAAGGACCTTAGAAGCATGGGGATACCAATTAATTCTATCTATGGAAAAGGTATTGGAATAAGCGGACATGTAAACCCCAATATAATATCTGAATTATTAGTGAAGTACATAGCAATCTTTCATTCCGACATTGTTATTGATGGAAGTTTATATGAAATAATTTCAAAAAATAATATTTCAAGAGTTTACAGTTTAAGTAGAATAACATCCGCAATTGATAGAAAAGAATTAGTTTTAATAAAATACAAAGAAAACATTTACAATAATATAAATGTAACCGTATTACCCTGTGTCATTATTCATAATAGAGAAGATCTCGAATTTATTGGAATTTATAATGAAACTGTACAAGCTTATAAATTTAGCCAAGTATTAACTATTGAAGAGACAGGAAAGTGTAACCCCAAAAACTATGATAACTTAATAAATGACTTCTTAGTTAAACATCTAACTCCATCATCTAAGATTAAGGTAAGGATAAAAATAGAGCTGAAACATGGAATTAACGATTATAAGATATTTAACTTTATAACTTCTAAAACGGATGACGATATTATTGAGGCAGATATTAGCCATAATTCAATTGAAGATCTTGCATTTTGGGTAATACAGCAATATGGTAAAGTTAAAGTACTAGAGCCACAAATAGTTAAAGATAAAATCGCAGAAGTATCCCGTTTAAATTTATTTCTTTATGATGAAAATCCTAAAACAGAAGTTAAACAACCATCGAATAAATCAAAAATACGAGATGATATAAATCTTGATCAGGTTAAAGGGTATGGTACTGCTTATTTGGTTCGTAAGCCGGATCCAGAAGTAGAAAATATAACCAAAGAATTAATAGAGAGTTTCCTTAATGAAATTCCTAACAAAGAAAAGCCTAATGCCTTAAAAGGAAAGAACAGTAAAAAAGACGGCTTAGTGAACAATTGTATGCCCGACATTCTGCGTAGAGCTACAACCAAATACGATTCAGTTGATATAGAATTACCGTTAAAAGATATATATGATTATGATGGCAAAAAACCTTCGCTAATAAAAAGAATATTAAAATGGATAAAGCAAAATTAGAATTGCGTAATATGTTTGAAGCAAATTAAAACAAACTGTTTAAAACTATGAACGATAGTACACCGGCAAAGGATCACTATGATTTGGGTATAGCCGCTTTCAAGAAAGAGGATTATCAGAATGCGATTGGGCATTTTACAAATTCCATTACACTGAATGACAAAGCATATATTGCTTACCAGTATCGTGCTGAATCTTACATCAAAATAAAAAAGTATGAACAAGCAATCTTAGACTGTTCAACAGCTATTTCGATGGCCCCTGAAGTTAAAGAACTTTATTTACAAAGAGGTTTCGCGTATAATCTTCTTGAGAAATATAGTGAAATGTTTATTGATTACAATTCAGCAATTGCACTGGACCCGGAATTTGACAGGGCATATTTATCTCGAGGAATAATGTATCTAGTAATAAATGATTATATAAAAGCATTACCCGACATGGAAAAGGCTGTTGAATTAAACAAGGATAATGAAACCTTTTTGAAACCTTACACCGAAAAATGTGAAAAAGAACTAAAGACGAATCCTAAATATATATTGGAAAACATAATGAATAATCCAATCGTAAAAGAACAATTAGATTTATTAGATAGAAAGAAAAAGATGATTAAAAGTATGAAATCAACCGATCAGGATGAAATACCATGGGGCATAGGTGAATTCGGATATGACAGAACTAACCCCATTCCTGTCCTGACATCATCGGGTCACATCCCATATTTTGGTCAACTGCTGACAATGGAGGGCGAAAGAGTAGCATATAAAAGACTCGGTTCAACACGAGCGTATAACATTGAGATGCCGGTTGACATATATGAAATATCAGATAGCAAAGGATTTATTTGTCAATTATATGTTTCAATGTACCACAAAAGGAACTCAGAGAAAGCACCACGTAACTTTAAAAGATATGAATAATTACCATTTAATCTCTTTTATATTTTGTTTAGTTTATAATTGAAACATCATTTACCTTAAAGTCACAATTAAATTAATTTAACAAACTAATTCAATATGTGTAAATTTACATTTCCTCACAGAAAATATAGTTTTTTAATATTTAACAACATAAGATTACATGTAATGAAAGTTAAAACACTTTTCTTGATTTTATTTGTGTCTTTATGTTTGTTGTTGACAAGTTGTAGTAAGGATTCAAAAGAAATCTATGTAATAAATTATGGCGCTGCCGAGAACGTGTCTGGTTCTATGTTTTACTTACATTGTTATAATAAAAATTATCTAGTCGATTGCGGGCAGTTTTACAATGATGTTGTTGATAATGTGACTTACGAAGAGAGGAAGAAGGCGGCTGTCAAAGAAAATGATGATTTTCCTTTTAATGTAGAGAGTATAGATGCTGTTATTCTTACTCATGCACATCTTGACCATATCGGACGTGTTTCATTACTTGTAAATAAAGGTTATAAAAATAAGATATATTGCACTCGTGGAACAGCTTTATTGTTAGAAGTTATTCTCAAAGAACAAATAAGATATTCGGATGCTGTGAGAAACTGGACTTTCTCAAGAAAAAGTATAAAGACTGGTAAAGAAGGTAATGAATACGTAATCGGACATTTTACAGATTGTTGGTGGTCCCGAAAAATAAGCAATGAGAATAGGTATTCATCTAAAAATAGAAGAACAGAGCTTGAGGATAGAGATAATATTTCAATATCTCCTTGTAAAGATTGTGCCGAATCAGAACTTAGGGAAATAATGCTATTAATTAAAGAAGTAGATTTTAATCAGGCAATAGAATTAGATAAGGGTGTAACGTTTAATTTATCTGAGACAGGTCATTTACCCGGTTCTTCATCAGTTCTGATTAATGTTAATAATGACAATACTCAAAAGAAACTGTTATTCTCTGGTGATTTAGGAAATAGTATGTCAATTTTCCAGGAAGGACCACACCCACCTATTAGTGCCGATTATGTGTGGGTTGAGAATACATACGGCGGTATTATCAGAGATAGTAACATAAAGAATGAATATAGTACATTTATTGAGGATATAAAAACGGTTTTAGAAGGTGGAGGAATAGTATGGATTCCTGCCTTTGCATTAGATAGGACTCAGAAAGTATTAGCACTATTGAAACAAGCTCAAAGCCAAGGCACAATAAGTGATAATATAAAAATATTTTTAACTTCTCCCACAGCTGAAAAATTTAACGATTTATATGAAAATGGATTATTAAATAAAGATAAATTCAAGTATGGAAATACATTTCCAAAAGTGATTGATAAATACCCCGATAGCTTAAATAAACCCCATATTTTAATTACAACAAGTGGAATGATGGATATGGCAGCATCAAAAACTCTTTTAAAAAGACTACTCCCCAATAAAAAAGTTCATATTTTTATTGTAGGATATCAAGACCCTGATTCACCAGGGGGTCAACTAAAACAAGGAAACACAAAATTATTTCTTGATGATAAAGAGATAGTAAGTAATGCAACAATTCATAATTACAAAGTATTTTCCTCGCATCCTGATGCAAAAGAAATATCTTACTGGTTATCAAATCAAAATAAAACTACTGCTAAAATCATACTTATACATGGTGGAAAACAGCAACTAGCTTCACAGAAAGAATTTTTAGCGAATTTAGGATATACAAACATCATAATCCCAAAAAGAAATGATAAAATTATGATTGATCACCTTAATTAAATATACTTTCAAAACTTAATTTTGACTAATGGAACTTACTAGAACAAAATTTTAAAAGCTGAAAAGTGTTAATCCTGGTATTCAAAATTCAGTTAAAGAATTTCTAATAAAAGTATCAATTAAATAACAACATAATGAAAAAACAAAATTTCTGGAGGATGTCATTTAGGTGTGGGAATCAAGGGCCAAGTATGTGGCCTAAATGTTTTGATTTGGGAATCGCGGCTATGACATATGGTCCTATTGAAAATATAGATATAAGTAAGTTATCAAAGACAGAATATATTAAGATTTTAAAAAGACTTAACACTACACAACAACCAAGTCTAAATAATTTTTATAATGAAATAAATGTTGGTGATATAATTTATGTTAAAAATGGCCCGAATATTGTTGGAAAAGGAAAAGTGCTGTCGACATACAAGTTTTCCAATAAATCGAGACTGGTTTGTCCAGATTCAAATACAAAATGGAAACATCATAGAAAAATCATTTGGGATAAAACATTTCTACCAATCTATAATCTTAAATTAGGTGATGAACAACCTCTTTTACTTGAATTAAATATTGGTAAGGTTAAGTTAATTGAAAACAAACAAGAGCTTTTGCAAAAACCAAATGATTATTCTGCTGAGGAAGGCGAAAGAGTAAAGAGAACAATTTTTTTTATTAAAAGAAATAGAGCTATAATCCAAATCAAAAAACAAGAATCAGACGGGAAATGTGAATTATGTAAATTCGAGTTTAGTAAATATTATAAATTAACAACCAAAGACTGCCTTGAAGTTCATCATAAAAATCCAATATCTGAGTACAAAGGATTGAGGGTAACAAAATTATCTAATTTGATTATAATATGCCCAAATTGTCATTCTTTAATTCACTCCAAGAATCCTGCTATTAGTTACGAAGATATGAAGGCAAAACATATCAAAAGAAAATTGTAGTATGAAAAATATATTTAGAATAATCGTTGTTGTAATAGTTTTTGCTTTTTTAAGTGTTATTACTTACTCCCAATGTGGCAAAGAGCGCTGGAGTGTAAAAACACTTATTGACCGAGACACCTCATATATCGATTTCGACAAAGTAGTCGAGACAACAGTCAGCGATCAATGCGCCTTATCCAAACCAACAAGTATAAAGAACAAACCAAGGCTTAAGAGTGAAAGAACCGTATACGAACTAGTAGGATACGTAACGGATTATAAAGTAGAAGATGACCACGATTACCACGTCGTAATAGAAGACCCGGATACTGGTGAAACAATGGTAGTAGAAATAGTAGACCCTGATTGCCCTGATATAATTAACACCAGCAGGTATGAAACATTCAAAGAAGTAAGAAGTTGGTTCAAAAAGCATTTTAACCCTACATCAAGTTTCAAAACAAAACGTGCTAAAGTGAGATTAACCGGTTTCGGTTTTTATGATTTCATCCACGGACAAAGAGGTATGGCTCCGAATGGAAGGGAGATACATCCTGTATTGAGTATTGAGAGGGTGAGATAGGTATGACAATGCAGACGCCGCAGGGCAATCAACACTATTAGTAACCGCAGCAGAGCAGTTTGGGAGACAAATATAGTGTTGTAATGAATGATTTAAAGAATACTTTTAAACAAATTAGAGTGAAAGCATAAAATGAATAATAAATATTCTATCGTCTGGCAGGAATTTGGTCCTGATTCTGATTTTGCATCAAGATTTTGGGTTAGTGGAAAAGAGGGTGGACTTCCCTTCTATGTTGATGGCGACAAGCTTGTACAATTGGAAAGCGGAAAACGGTTTGAAATGAATGAAGGTATGCTTCTTAAAGGAATTATGGTTGGCTATAGTGATAACGGTCTATACGTTAACACAGATGAAAACAAGGTGTTACTAAAATCGCTTTTGCCCATTCTTGCCGATGGCTTTCAAAATATGTCAATAGAGCAAATGATTCTTGATTTATCGTTTAACTTGAAAGATCATTCCTCTGTATATGCCGCCTTCAAATGTCTGAAAAATGGATTGCTTATTGAACCCGATAGTTCTATGATTAGGAGTGATTTAATTACTATGGTTTATGAAATCTGGAAAGTTGAGACTGAATATGGATATGACTTTATGGATGATGCTATTGAGAATTTTTATGAATTAAATTTAGATGGAATACTGCCTGGTGCTATTGAGATAGTGGTTTATACCACCTTTGTTTCTGTTTATTTTAAAACACCTGATAAAGTGTCAGAATTTCTGGAGAAATATTGTTATGAACATATAGTACACCGTGTTTTAAAGGATAAAATAAAGTATTTACTTGATAATAAAGATTCTGAATTAAAAGATGCTCTTTATTAATCCTAGTTACTCAATTATCAACTAGTATATATTATTGAAGATAATATTCGAGCTAAGGCGATGGTGATTTTGAGATATAAATGGGCAGCTAAAACATAAACAGTCCATATAATTAACAAATATATTCACAAATATTTTTAGCAACCCATTAATTTCATTCCCATCCTAATTCATCTGCACGCTCTAAACGGTAATACACCCAATACTTTGTTTCCTTTACTTTGTACCAACCTATTCCAAAATCAATTGGAAAGAAATACGCTATTGCTTTTGGATCATTACGGATTGCCCCTTCATATACCACATTATATTTAGATTTGAGATCCACAACTAAACAGTTTTCAAGTGGTTGCTGCAATCCAATTTCTGCAAATGCAAGACTGTCTTCAACCGTATTTATATTTTGGCTTATACCACTATTGAAACCGGCAAATATTGTAATCAGAGTAATAACTATAATTACAACAATATTTAACTTTTTCATAATAATTTAATTAATGTTTTAATAAGATTCCATTTTTTGCTAACTTCGATAAAACTCTTCCACTACTATTGCTTTCTCCCTCATTTTAATATTGGCCTATATATTATTGTCATTCCCACCCTAATTCATCAGCACGTTGCAGTCGGTAATAAATCCAGTACTCAGTAACCTTGGTAACATACCAACCAATTTTATATTCATTGGAAAAATTATTTATACAATATGGATCATTCCGTAGTGCTGCCTCAAAAACAATACCATATTTCTTTTTAAGATCGAAACCAACTGGAGAAGGATACATCTCAAATGGTTTATCTCCATAGATCTCTTTCATCGCAAGAGAATCATTATGAAGTTTTAAACTTTCTAATGAACTTCCTGCACAACCCGTTAAGATTGTGATTGCTGTTATAGCAAGAACTATAGAAACAACTATTACATTCTTTTTCATAGTCTTTTGGTTTAAGTTATATTAATAATCTTATTTATTTCAAATTATTATTTCTATCTTTTAAAACATTATCATTTAATGATAATAATTATTGCCGAATGTCATTATTAAAGGTTATAATTATTTAACTTAAGAAATATATAGCAAATGCGACTTTATACCTACTATATTCAAAAACGCTACCGGGCAATTATGGATGGCATGGGGTAAAGGTGAATTGAGTATTATTAAACTGAAATCAGAGTTAAAGTGTTTGGAGGAGCATCTAACCTAAATTATTAATTACTTACAGAATTTATCCAAATACTCCTGGGCTTCTTTATATCCTAACTGTTTTGCCTTATTCCAATCTACACACGCTTCAACGAGAATATTTAATAAAGACTTAACAACTGCCCTATTAAAATATGCCTGAGCGTAATTCGGGTTAAGCTCAATTGTTTTATTAAAGTCTGGTAAAGCTCCTTTGTAATCTTTAGTCTCTGCTTTTAAACTTCCTCTATTGAAATATCCCATAAACTCATTTGGCCTTAGCTCTATTCCTCTTGTAAAGTCATTCATAGCTCCTGTATTGTCTTTAAGACCTACTTTCGAGAGTCCTCTATCAATATATGCTCCAGAAAAATCAGGAAATAGCTCTATAGATTTATCTAAATCATCCAGTGCACCTGAGTAATCTTTAAGTTTATTTTTCGCACATCCTCTGTTGTAATATACTACAGGTTCGTTTGGTTTTATCTCAAGGGATTTATTGTAATCGGTGATAGCACCTGCGTAGTCATTAAGTCCTACTTTGGCCAGTCCTCTGTTATTGTATACGATTGGATTACCTGAGTATATCTCAATTGATTTTGTGTAATCTATATTAGCCCCAGTGTAATCTTTAAGTCCGTATTTCGCATCACCTCTATTGGAATATTCAACAGCATCGTTTTGTTTCAGTTCAATAGCCTTATCGAGGTCTTGCAATGCTCCAAAGTAATCTCCCATTTTATTTTTGGATAGCCCTCTGTTATTATATGCATCTGCATTTTTAGGATCTAATTCGATGGCTTTGGTATAAACCGAAATTGCTCCTTTATAGTCTTTCTGAGCTATTTTAACATTTCCATCTTTTAAATATTGTTGAGTATCTCCGGTATTTTTCTGACAAGAAGTATTAGAAATAAATAGGATAAATGTTATAAATATCGAAACAAAAAGAGCCAGGCTTCTTTTCATATATGTATTCCTCTATGTTAATTGGTTAATATAAAGTTTGTCAACCCTCACCAATTTCTAACAATTTAATATTAATTCTTGATAAGTTAAATGGGAAATACTGTTAATCGTATATTTTATGTCATTATTAAAAATTATCATTAAATGATAGTATTGTTCTGTCAGAAATGTTTAATTTTGTATAGTTTAAGTTTAACCTTATAAACCAACATATGAAAAGTAATCTACCGGCTTTAAAAAGACAGATTGAAATGTTATCTATGTTTTATCCGAATAACAAGATTAAGGATTGCAGGGTTTTGGATTTAGCGGAAAAATACAGGGTCGCTGAGGTTACAATAAACAGAGATTTAAATGATCTGAGAAGTATGGGCATTCCAATAAATTCTGTTTATGGGAAAGGTATTCAGATTACCGGACATGTAGATCAAAAAACTGTAGCTGATTTAATTGTAAAATATATAGCGTTTTATCATTCTGATGTAATTATTCAGGATGCTCTGTTCAATTCGCTAAACCAAAGTAACGTTACACATATATTCATTTTCAGTAGTATTAATAATGCTATCGAGAATAAAAACCTTATTGTTATTAATTATAAATTAAGCGATAATGATGTAAGAGATGTACTTGTCCTGCCTTGTAGAATTATTCAAAACAACAAGCAATTGGAATTTATAGGTGTTAGAAATAGCAGTTCAATAGAAGTATTTGAATTCAGTAAAATCGTTTCAATGCGAATAACTGATGAAACAAATACTAATAATTATGATGATGAAATAAATGAGTTTCTTGGACAGACACTGGTTGCTGCTTCCCCTAAAATTAATTTGGTACTTCAAATCAGAAATACAGATTCAATTAATAATTTTAACATTTATAATTTAAAGATAAATAAGGTTATTGATGACAAAACAGTTCGAGCTGAAATTAATCATAGTTCGTTAGATGATTTAGCCAGATGGGTAATTCAGCAATTTGGCAAAGTAACTGTTATAGAGCCTAAAATAGTTAGAGATCGAATAATAGAATTAGCACAGGAATTGGTTAATATACATAAAGAAAGAAATGTTTTATTCTCTAAATCAAAAGAGTGGAAAATTGCCAAATCCAAGATGCACCCTCTCCCAAAACCAAAACCGGTAAAAGATGATATTGTATTTAAAACTGTAGAAGAAGATAAAATAGTCAAGAAGTTCCAAGATGACATCGATTACAAGTATCAAGAGAATACCAATAAGAAGTTCCAAGACATTAATGATGATGTACCTGATAACTGGTTTAAAGAAGAATCAGAAAGATATCAACCACTTTTACCTGATAAATCGCATGACAGTAAAATTGAGATTGAACTACCATTGGAATCACTTAATATTTACAAAACGAAAAACACTACTTTAATTCAAAAAATATTTAAATGGATAAAAAGAGCGTGACCGTGGAGGACATTGTGTTAAGTAATATGTTTGAAATAGAGGCTGTAATAAGATTATTAGAAAAGAAAGGCCTTCTTACTCACTCTGAAGTACTTGAGGAGTTAAAAATAATAAAAGCTGAGCAGTCAAAACCAAAAGATGCAAAAGAAGATTAATATTATATGAACAACGAAGAACTAGTAAGACAGTATGCCAAAGCATGGAACCACCTAGACATTAATTATCTTGAGCCTTATTTGTCAGAGGAGTTCCATTATGAGTCTCAATTTGTATTTAGTGCAATAACATCTAAAGCTGAATACATAGAATATCTTTCCGGAAAATTCAGTACTATCAGAGAAGCAAATGAGTCAGGTGATTCGATGCTAAGTGCTGAAATCGGATATTACAATAATGAGCCTTGTATCATTTTACTGCAAATACATGATGAACCAAAGTTAACAGGAACATTAACAAGAAAAATTGTAAATGGCAAAGAAGAATGGGTAAGTGTTACATCTAAGGCAATTGAGACAGTACTTTTAATTGAATGCCATAAAGGTAAAATAATTAGAGGAGATATTTGTATAATCCCTCCTGTAAGTGATATCAAAAGAACCGGAGAGATCCCAGTATAAGATTTATTGAATATTAAATAACCAAGTAATTCATTCCCTATATTTTCCGTTTGTAATATTATCACTAAATGATAACGTTTGGATTGGCATTTTCACTATTTTTGAATAACTAAATTAAATCAAAAAATATGAGAACATTAATTGTTTTACCGATTTTGATTATCGCCTCATTTCTCTCGCTTTATTGCAGCCATACCCCTGCATTTGAAATTGACGATGCAGTGGAGGATGTTACCAAATTAAAGTATTTCAAGATTCTTGCATGTACGGATGACGATAATGTTTTTATAAAAGTGCAGGATGAAATGAGTATTGATCCAAAAATGACAATCTTTATTCTTATTGTAAACACCACAAATGATAATCCCGACAACCACTATATTGTCTTTGGAGAGGAAGATGATAAAAGTTCAATAAGAGCAGGTTTTAACACTTTGTCAGATGAAACCAAACGAAAGTTATTAGAATGGAATGAAGTGAATAAGTTTGAAATAAAGCCCAAGAAAAAACACCATAAAACTAACAATTGAATTCATTAAAATGCTCAAAGAATATATTCATATCAACAAAATGATTTTTATAAAATTATATGATCACAGAAAGGATTATAAAATGAAGAGTTTATCAATATATATTTTTCTATTCATTACATTGCAACTCTCTATTTCGGTAGATGAATGTATTGGACAATGGGAGCAGTGTAGTGGTCTTTATGGCGGATTGAGAATAAAATCTGTAGCTTTGATGGATCAAGATATTTTTGCATTATCCCAGGGGCATTTATTTCATACAACAAAATCGGAATTGTCTTTTTCCATTATTTCCTCTCCACATACGATATCAACTGAAATTTTAATACAGAATAAAACTATTTACTTAGGTGCTAATGATAGTTGTGTTTATATTTCAACTGATAAAGGAGCCAGCTGGTTGAAATCAAAAACACTAAACCAATGGATTACATCACTATTAGTAAAAGGTAATATTATTTTTGCCGGAACCGAAGAAGGCGGCCTTTATTTTTCAAATGACAACGGAAAAAACTGGTCACAGACAAAACTTAAAGATATGGGAATAAAATCACTGGCATGTAGTGGAAGTAATATTTATGCTGCTGCCGATGAAGATATGCTTTTTCTTTCAACAGACAATGGTAAGAACTGGAAGAAAACAAATTTCAATTATCCTGAGATAAGAAAGATAGCTGCCTGTGGTGATTACGTTTTTGCCAGTTCAAAGAAGGAATATGAATATCTTTACGTTTCATCTGACAAAGGAAAAACTTGGAATCCCTCTTATATCGGTTCATACACCTTAAATACAATTATTACTCAGGGAGAGAATTTAATAATTGGCACATCTAGTCAGGGTGCAAAAATATCAACTGACAAAGGTGAAAACTGGACTTCAATTTCACCCTACGCATATGGCGTATCTTCGTTAGCAACTGATAATGAACATATTTTTGTGGGAACATTTGATGATGGGATATTCTTTAGCAAAGGATATAGTTCATCTTTATTAACTGATACTTTAAGCTGGTCATCAATTCCAATTCATAATGAGGCTATAGATAATTTTGTCTCTACTGAAGCAGGGATTATTGCATCAACTTATCATAATGGGCTTGTATTTTCAAATGATAATGGTAAAACTTGGAAAAGAAAAGAGTTTCTGAGTAATTGGGTTTATAGTATTGCAGGAAATAATAACTTTACTTACGTTGGTACAGGCGATAGTGGTATTTATATTTCAAGAAATAATGGAGAAAGCTGGTTGCAGAGTTCCCTTAATCAAAAATCAATATATCAACTTACGACCTATGGCAACAATGTCTATGCAGGTATCAGAAAAAAGGGAGTATTTATTTCAACAAATGCAGGTGAGTCCTGGGTTCAAACTTCTTTGAATAATAAAACCATTTTTTCTCTTGCTGTAGAAGGGAAATATATTTATGCCGGCACAGAAAAGAACGGGCTTTATATATCTTCCAACAGCGGATTAACCTGGTATCAGACTTCATTAAATAAGCAGGGAATAAATTCAATAGTTATAAACGACAACAGGGTATTACTGTCAACTACCAAGAGAACTTATTACTTGTCTGATGATAAAGGGCAATCATGGCAGCAAAAAACATTGGAGTACAATGATGTCAATTGTTTTTACGCAAACAAAGAAATAGTTTTTGCCGGAACACAAAAAGGGCTTTATTGGTCTAAGGATAACGGTAGTACATGGAAAAGGGATAATACTTCAAGTAATTTACATATTATTACTTTAATAGTATCAAATGGATACATAATAGCAGGAACATATGGACAATCTATTTGGCGGGTAGCGATTAATGATGTTATGAAATAAGAAACTTTAATTTTGATTAAGCTATATTTACATTAAAATAATTTACTTATGCATTACCCAAAAACAATAGAAGAGGCGGTGGACATCCTCAGCCATATTATGCTAGATGAAGATAAAGATTTAATAAAGAACATGTCTGAAGACGATTTGATAGATTTACAATTTGGTTTAGGCATGGCTATTAGGAATAATTTTGGACTATGGGCTGAGAACTACGAACTTATAGCCGACTGTAAAGCGAAAGATGCTGACGGAGCTTCATCTGTAATAATAAAAGCTTTTTGGAAAACACTTACTAACCAGGATAGTATTTCAAACTAAAACCATAATATATGAAAAGTGAAGTAATAACAGGTAATGATTTCATTTATAAGTTTTTCGATTTAAAAACATTAGAGCCGGACTATAAAAAGTGGACAGCTGATGAGTTAAAAGGGAATGATTCACGATATTACAGGTTACTACAGATTGAAGCTATGTTAAAGTATTTGGGAATTGAATCTGTTACTGATTTTATCACAGGTAATTTTACACTTAAAAGAAGCGAAGAATATTATGATACATTCTTAAAAAGTGCTCAGAGGTACCTGCGATCACTATCTCAGTACAGACAAAGGAACCAGGACTTTAAACTTGATAACCATAGTTTACCAAAAGCCTTTACAGAGATACTTGACTACAGGGATAAACTAAATAAGCTTATATACCATCAGTCAGGAGTTATGGAAGCATCGGGTCTTTATCTTTGGACTTATGAACAGATCAACGAGGCAAATTTCTATTTAGAGAGAAATATAATACATGTTAACCGATTATTATTAAACTTTCTTGATTGTACAAAAGTAATAAGGATGCCTTTAGGTGAATTAAAGGAAAATTACGGCTATCTTGATATTAATCTTGGAATGGTGGACGCAGATAACTATTAAATTGAATAAATATTTTTAAACTAACAATCATATCAGGCGGGCAAACAGGTGCCGATCGTGGTGGTCTTGAGGCAGCAAAAGAACTTGGGCTTCAGACAGGTGGGTATTGTCCAAAAGGATATTTGACTGAGGACGGACCTGATTTATCGTTGAAAGAGTTTGGGCTTATTGAGCTTAAAAGTAAAAGCTACAAAAGCAGAACAGTTAAGAACATAAAGGTTAGTGACGGGACTGTTATATTTGGTGATACTGATTCATCGGGTAAACTCAAAAGCAAAGGTTCCTTGCTTACGTTTAATACATCTGTTAAATTAAACAAACCTGTGATAGTTAACCCTGATGAAGCCACATTTAAAACTTGGTTGTCTCATAATAACATTTATGTTTTAAACGTAGCAGGTAATCGAGAGAGTGTTAATCCTGGAGTACAAGAAATGGTAAAACAATTTCTGTTAAATATCTTTGCAGGCTGAATATTCCATTTAATATGTCTAATGATTTATATAATTTTTAAATAACGAAACATTTACTTCAATTACAATATTACGATGAATAAAATATTATTTATTATACTATTCTCTCTCGTTTCTTTTGTTGGGCTATATGCTCAAGACACGTCTATTCATAAAGTCACTCGAATAGTAGACGGTGATACCTTCGAGCTAGACAACAAAGAGAAAGTCAGAGTCATAGGTATCGACACACCGGAGAAGTGGGACTCAAAGAAGCTAGATAAAGATGCTGAAGAAAACTCAAAAGACAAATCAACCATTATAGCTCTTGGTAAACTAGCATCCGAACACGCGACAGAATTATTACTTAACAAGACAGTCACTCTTATTTCAGATGAAACAAACCAGGATAAAGACCGCTACGGCAGATGGCTGCGATATGTCTACCTGCCGGATGGCACACTGTTTAATCTTACAATGATTCAAGATGGTTATGCATATGCTTATACTAAATTCCCCTTTAAACTGATGGAACAGTTTCGGCAGGCTATGAGAGAAGCTCGTGAAGGTGGAAAAGGACTATGGGGTGATATAGATTTTAAAGATATGGGGAAATAAATATGAATAGCCTCATTGACATACTGAAAAGGTTTAATACTAAAGAACGGTTTTATTTAATCGGCCAAGCGCTTGGGAATAGCAACTTTGAAATGTCAGCTGATTTCAAAAAGATTATAAACGAAACATTAGACTTAAATATTCCGAATGATAATGTGTTTGTGGCCTTAGATTATCATCTGGATTGGATATATGGAAGCCTTGTTTTAAATTCAGAAAACATTAATCCTAGTGGTAATGAGCTTTTTGCCAGGTATGATCATAATGAGAAGCAAATGATTTATGGCACTCAGGAAGATTCAGATTTACTAATTTGTTACAACGAAAATGGTATTTACCATTTAATCTTTATTGAAGCCAAAGGTGTAATGCCTTGGAGTATCGCTCAGTTAGTCTCAAAAACCATTCGTTTAAAAGATTTATTTGGTGATGATGGTATTAAGTGGAAAGGTGTACAACCTCATTTTTTACTTATCTCGCCTAATGACCTACCTTCACTAGAAAGTAGTATTTTTCCAAATTGGGCTTTAATAGATGGACAACCTGCAAAACTAAGGTTGGCAATACAACAAGATTTAATAAAAATAACAAGATGTAATAGTTCTAAAAAGGATGACCACAAAGGCGAATATTGGAAAATAGACACTATACAAAAAGATAAGCGTCAAGCAAATAAACTTAAAAGGATTTCATACGAACGCTCAGATGTTAATGATAGAGTTATAGAATCTAATAGCACTACAATAAGATGGACAAATATAATGGCAGAGAAATATTCTGTTAATCATAATAATATTTATACAACATTCCCACAAGCGTTCAAATATTTAGATGATATTGCTAGGCTTCAACATTATGGGTTCCATATGGGGACGGGGGTAAATATGCATTATTATTATCAAGAACATTTTCTTTTCTATTTTAAATTTCAGGCTGGTTCTGATAGTCCTATTGTATTTTCTTCTAAATATAATTTACAACTCAAACACGATGCTAAATTAAATACACCGGTAATGTTTTTTAAACCGCTGATCGAAAAGCTTCATACATCAGATGTATTCGGGAAAGGGAAAGTAGAATTGATTACACGTCTTTCCGATAGCAATATTGAGATAAATGACATATATGTGTACCCATTTGAAGATAGCAGTATCTTCTTTAATTGCTGCCGGGAAGTGCTCTCTGAAATAGCCAATGTTGAAATATCTGAATTATTCCCATAATAGGATCATTGAGCAACAGCAAAATAAATCCCTCATAATAGAATTATCCAAATTATAAAACTTACCTAAAGTTTCTAATTAGATTGTTATAAAGATTATTGTTATTTTACTGTTAACAAATTCTTGAAAATATCTATTACCTCAACTCGTTTTCGGAATTAGCATTGGGCAATTTAGGTTTGTAGGGCTGACAAAACGTTTAAACTTAAATTAGAAATATGATTTATTCTTTATTAAATGTATAATTTAAACATTGCTATATTAATAAATTAACATTAATGCCATAATGTGATTTCTTTTCTTATAGCATCTCAAAAATAATTTATGAATAAGACAGATTTACTTAATAAACTCAGAATACATAGATCATCATTAGCAGACTCAATTGAACAACCAGCTTTAAGAGGAGTCAAAGTATCAGTTACTGATAAATATTCCGATCAAGCTCATTTTATATATGAATTACTTCAAAATGCAGACGATGTTAAAGCAACAAAAGTCGAAATGCAATTACATCCGGAGGGTTTATATTTTAAACATAATGGGAAAGTAAGATTTTCAATTACTGACCCAGATAATGAAGAAATAGATACTAAAAATAACTGCATTGGGCATATAAACTCAATTACTTCAATAGGTAATTCAAATAAAATTAATTCACAAATTGGTAAATTTGGTGTAGGGTTTAAAGCGGTATTCCAATATACCGAGGATCCAATAATATATGATGAAGATATATCATTTAGAATACATAGATTTATAGTACCTGAAATATTTGAAGATAAATCTTCGTTAACAACGAAAGGACATACAGTATTCTTATTAAAGTTTAATAAGAAAGGTTCTAAACCTATTGAATCATATTCAGACGTATTAAACAAACTCAAAACCCTAGAATTCCCAACATTATTCTTGAGTAACCTGAAAGAAATAGAATGGTTAGTTTACAATAACGATAATATTTTAATAGATGAAGGATTATATTCTGAAAGTGTTTTAAATAAGGAAATATTAGATAATACAGAATATCGTAATATAGAATACAATGAGACCACTAGCAATATCAGCAAGCAAATCAAGCTAATTTCTTTTTCAAGGACACATCAAACCACCCAATTTAAATATTCAATAGTTTATTTGAAAGATAGCAATGATAATTTGATTTCAGATAAAATTTATCCTGCATTTTGCTTCTTTTCAACAAAGGAAGTAACTAATTTAAAATTTTTGATAAATGCACCATTCCTATTAACTGACAGTAGGGCAACTATTAAATCTGGCAATAAACACAATGAAGAGATGATTGAGCTTTTATCTCTATTGGCAGCAGATAGTTTGATTTATTTAAAAGGCATAGGAGCAAGAAATAATCAAAAACTCATTGACGATAATTTATTAAACTTAATACCCATAGATCCAAATGTATTTACTGAAGTTGGTGATCGTAATTCTGTATCCTTTAAACCATTCTACACTAATATTCTAAAAAAACTTCAAACTCATTGTTTGTTGCCGACAAAAGAGGGTAAATATACGAATAAGGAAAGAGCTTTTTGGTCTGAAGTACTAGAATTGACCGAATTATTCTCATCTGAACAATTATCAGAAATAATGAATGTAAAAGATGCGCATTGGGTTTTTTCAACAATCACTAAAAGGAGTGGTACAGAACTAATTAGTAAGTATATTGATGGCCAATTTCTTTTCGAAACAAGCTCGCAGTTGGTTAATGATGTTTTGTCAACCGATAAGTTGTTTCGAAAAATTAACAAAGACTTTATTTCCTCTCAACCTACTGAATGGTTGATAAGGTTCTATCATTATTTGTTGGATAATCAAAGATATCTATGGGACAAATCCAGCACTAAAAATTTCTTGAGAACAAGGCCTATTATCAAACTTGAAAATGGTACTGCCATATCACCTTATTCTAGTATAAAAGATGATAAGGTCCAAGTTTATCTTCCTTCGGGTTCAAACGAAGAAGATTCAAAGGTAAATACTATTGATAAGGAACTATGTAAAGATGATAAATGCGTCGAATTTTTTATGGCGTTAGGTATAAGAAAACCAGATTTATTTGCTGTTATTCAGGATCATATTTTAAATATTTATAAAAGTAATAAGGGTGAAGAAATAAGTGATGCTGATATTCTAAGCCATTTCAAGATAATTATTGATTACTATAAATCCGCTGATTCTTTTCAGAGGCAGAACTTGTTTAAAGAACTTAACGGTATTTCGTTCCTAGTGGGAAAAAAGTTTTGTGATAATGAAGAACCGTTCTTAATTACACCTAATGAGGCTTACATAAGAACCGATGATTTGGATAACTATTTTCTTATTTACAATAGAGAAACAGAGGAAGAAATCGTAGAAGTTAATATTCGTCGTAGCGTAAAACCACATTACTATTTAGATTTCAGTTTTTATACTTCTATTATAAAAGATGATACTATGTTGTTTGATTCATTTATAAATGATTTGAGAATTACTTCTATGCTTAAAACTATTGATGTAGATATAAGCAAAACCGAATACCAAAAACGACTTTATGGGATACCTACCAATATTCAAAGTCCATCAAAGACCTATGCTGAAAAAATAACAGATAAAGAACTTGATGGAGTTAATATAATAATAACAAAGATAGATTTAAACACTTCTGTTCTGTTGTTGAGAACGTTAAGGGAAGAGTATTCTAAACATCAATTAAACTCCTTTAGGTGTATATATGAGTATGTACCTAAGAGCCTAAGTAAAGTTCATATTCTAACTTATGATTCATCAATAATAAAATTACTTAAAAATAAGCCCTGGCTCTTTGATAAGGATATGAATTTGAAACCAATTACTGGATTAACTCTCAACGATCTAAATCCCGATTATAAAATAAATGAAATCGATTCAAAATTACTTTATGAACTTGGATTATCTCAAGTAAATTCAGTTATAAACGATTTGAATAGTGAGGACTTGGAATTATATCAGATTGGTAAAATGATAAAAGATCATAATATTACTAAAGATGAACTATTACAATTTATTGAAAATAAAAGGCATCCTCAACTCAAAGAAAATGATCTGAATTCAGACGTATCAACTATTGATAAAGGTAAGGAAACAGTAATAAAAGCTATTCAAAATAAGATAGATAAAAAGAGAACAAATAATTCTGAGAATCTTTTTGTAGGAAAAGATGAGCCTAATGAAATTGATAAAGACGACTTTACAAAACCCGCAATAGATATTAAAAGCGAAACGGAAAAGCTTGAAGATAAACTAGCAAGTGAAATTGCTGATTTAACAAAGTTAGCGGAACTACAGGATATTGTAAATAATAGCGAAGAATATTCATTTCAATGGTTTAATGCTCTATTAGAGATTGAATATTTTCAAAACTTTGAAAAGGACTCAAAAGGGAAAGAGATAAATATTAGTTTTTCAAGCGCTTCTGTAGATGAACAAAGCAAAACGATGTTAATATTGAAGAATCCTTCCAGAGCTATTCCAAGTTATATTGAAGATATTCCGGATTTATCAATCAACTTATATTTTGAAGGTAAAGAGAAGAAAAATGTATCTGCCGAAGTTGTAAATATTCAAGATTTTACATTAAGAGCTAAGATTAAAGGCACAATAAATATTGATGAATTACCTTTAGACAAACTACAAAGAGCTACCATTGATGTGAAGAATCCTATCTTTATTCTCGAATGCTTGAAAAATGAATTCAAAAAGTTACAACTTGAAAACACCTTTAACCTGAGAACAAACTTAACCAAGAATATAGAATTTGTTTTCGGTCCTCCAGGAACAGGGAAAACAACTTATATTGCCAAAGATATTGTGCTGAACAAAGTTAAAGATGAAAATCTTAAAATATTAATATTAACACCTACTAATAAGGCGGCCGATGTATTGACCAAGAAAATAATGAATTCTTGTGAGGAAGAAGGTGAAGATTACAGTGTATGGTTAACGCGCTTTGGGATTACAGCAGATAAAGATATTGAGGATTCAGGAATATGGAGAGAAAAGCAATTAAATATAGAGGGGCAAGCCAAAGCAGTGATAGTTACAACAATGGCAAGATTTCCTTATGATTTTATAGTGCCTGATTATGGTTTTGAAGGTGTTTATTTAAAAGATATTGAATGGGATTTAATAATATTTGATGAGGCGTCTATGATTAACCTGGCAAGTATTTTGTATGTTTTGTATAAACAAAAAGAGGGTAATTTTATTATTGGTGGTGACCCGTTTCAAATTCCACCGACATCATTTATAAAAGAACTTAAAGATAAGAATATATATTCGCTTGTTAATTTATCATCATTCGCAAATCCTAAGACCACTCCCCACGATTATAAAATTGTTAACTTAGGTGTCCAATACAGAAGTACACCTATAATTGGAAATATCTATAGCAATTTTATGTATGATGGATTATTGAACCACAACAGGAACATTAGTGATAAGAAAGGTATTCTAAATCTGGACTTTGAGATATCCGATATTAACATTGTCAAATTCCCTGTTAATGGTTTTACAAGCATATTTAAACCTCAGAGATTAGTAAATACACCATATCATATTTATTCAGCTATTCTGTGTTACGAATTTACCAAATATGTAATTGGAAAAATAGCCGGCTTAAACGATAAGTTGTCGGTTGGTGTAATCTGTCCTTATAGAGCTCAAGCCTCTTTAATTGACAAACTAATTTCATCGAAGCCATTTGATTATGATAAGTCTAAAATCAATGTTGGGACAATCCATGGTTTTCAAGGTGATGAATCTGATATCATTATTTGTGTCTTTAATCCTCCACCAAGCTTAAGTAACAATCCGAACATATTTCTAAATAAACAAAACATATTAAATGTATCAATCAGCAGAGCTAGAGATTACTTATTTATCTTAATGCCCGACGATGATACAAGGGGGATTGGAGATTTAAAACATATAAATAATATTCAGAGTATTATAAAAGAGCAGGCACCAAATAATTATAAAGAATACCATTCGTTTGACATAGAGGAATTCATATTTAAGAATAGAAATTATATAAAAGATAACGCTTTTTCAACTACTCATCAGGAAGTGAATGTATATTCACAACCTATATCTAAATATGAAATTAGATGTGAGGAATACGCGATCGATGTTCAATTACTTTGATTCTGAATCCAATGGGCACCTAAAAGGGATTACAACTATGGATGAAATATTATCATCTGATGATAATAAATAATGGCATGATTATAATATCTTGAAGTAAGATTAAATAAAGTATTTATGACAAGAGGACGTAGAATATCGTATTTCCAGCAATATGCCTTATACAGGACATTTGGTCCGATTATTGGCTTTTTGATCGTGATGGCATTTCCTGCTATAATTGTAAACATATTCATAAATGCTTTTTTTAAGGTTGAGTTGAGTGGCGGTGCATCATGGTTTATTATTATAGTTTTTTGGGTGTCAGTATTAATACTATATATACGCTCAAAAAGTAAGCAAACAAGCTTATATAAAACTACATCATCAGTGTATCGTCCAAGTAATGTAACTCCTTCTTTGGTCAAACCATCTATAATCTCTCCGGACAAAACGAATAACACTTCTAATGCTACAACAAACAAAAGTTCATTAAATCAGTTTAATAATAAAATTACTAATGTAAATTCTTCAAAAAAGTGTCCTCTTAATAACAATTCTGTAGAAATCGTAATTAATAGTTTAAAGAAGAAATCATCAGAATACGATTTTGATACATTTGATTTTGTAGATAAGTGCACTGTAAAAGAACAATTCTGTCCAGTAAGGATAGAAGCAGGAAATAGAAAAGTGTGTGGTTCGAGATTAGGTTTGTATAGAACCGAAACCAATAAAATAGCTGATTATAAGACTACTTCTGGAAGTCGAGGGAGACAATGGAAAAGAATTTAGAGTATAAATTAAGTAAATATAAAGTTTAATTATGAAAATTTACTTTCCACATAATTTATCGCCTCAGGAAGTAAGAAGTTTAAGTAAATACAAAAAACTTCTCTCGGATATAATAAAAGACGATTACCTCTTCTTTCATAATTACACTGAGGATGAGGCCGGTTCATACATCGTTAGTGTTAATAAGACTTCCTCGTCAATGTTAATATATTGGGAAACCTTCAGTGGTATGTATCTGAAGTTCAGACCTGGAAGCGGTATGAGTGTAGGGTATAAATTCAGTCAGGAAGAATACATAGATTTTTTCATTAGTGAAGAATTTCGGGATAAACATCCCGATTTAATGGAAGATAACATTGGACAGTGGCTTTTAGAAAAGAAATCCTTTCCGAAATCAACTTATGTAACAAGACATAAGACACTTAAGCCATACATCCACTGGTCTCACGGTGAGCCCTGCCTTCCAGATAATATGTATCTGGAGATAAGTCTTCGTGGAGAAAAAGATCCGCTCAAACTTATTAGGAAGTTTTACGGATGCGATGCAGATATTCATAAGGTTACAAGATTTTTGAAAACTCTATAAACTAAAATTATATGTACAAAACAGTAAATCTTCAATATGGTAATACTGAGAAGCCGACCAATCAAAGTCAGTCAATACTCCGTATATTCCTGACAGCAGGGCTGGTGATTTTATTAGCAATGATTTCACCATTCCTATTAATTTCATTGTTATTTCAAGCTTATCCTGTTTTACTGTTTGTAAGTGCTATTGTAGGTTCATCTATTTATTTGTTGATTAAGATAAATAATGATAAGGAAGGGTATTTCTAAAATCTTATTCGTAATAAATCCCCTTATTGTATTTAATATTAGTATAACTTTTTGAAAGAATAAACATTGATTAGATTGTTTTAAATAAAATACTTATTTTAACAATGGCTTAAAGTACATCTTTATTAAGATTTCCATATAACAATATTTGATTATATGGTTAATAAATAATTTTGAAATAATATTAATGGATTAATTTTATGGAAATAATTCACCCTAAAGACCTAGCTACATTATTACAGAAAAAGGCAATAAATGCTAAAAAACGAATTTATATCTGTTCACCATATATCGGAGGTAAAGCATCTGTTTTAAATTTAATTGGGAATAAATGGGAACTTGAAGAAAACATAAAAATGCGATTTATTATAGACGCATCGTCAAAAGGTAACTATGATTACGACACACTCAAATATTTATTATCAAATAGTAAAGTTAAGGCAAAATCTCTTACTGCTCTTCATGCTAAAATATACATAATTGATGATGAATGTTTAGTTACTTCTGCAAACCTTACTTATACTGCTTTTGCTTGTAGATATGAAATAGGTATACACCTATCAAAGCAAGAGTCAAAGCCAATATTTGATTATTTTGATGAACTTTGGGGCAAATCAAAAAATATTACGATAAAGGATTTAGGGAGACGATCTGGAAATAAATATAATAAAGAAGAAAAACTAAATAGGGGATTTTCTAAGCTATGGGATATACCGAAAACTGGAACACAAGCATGGCTTAAAATAAATGGTACAACAAATTCTAGGATAGATGAAAATGAAGTGTTTAATGGTTATGAAAATTATGGAAATACCTCCTTCGGCGTTAAACCAACAATTAAACCTAACGAATTAGTAATTTTATCACATTTGGGAGAAAGAATAATTAAGGGGAAAAAAATCCATGATACTTGTATTTATGGACGTGCAACCGTAGAAACTGGTTATAGAAAAGATGTGGATGATGTTTTGTTATATATTAGAAAAAAACATACTCTTAATGATGAATCCTGGGAAAATCTGAATAGATGGAGATACGGTATTTGGTTTAAAAATATTGAGGTCATAAAAGGCAAAGCTAAAACCGGCATTTGGTTAAAGGATTTAAAAAATGATAAAGGGGAACCTTTAATAAAACCTACCTCCATTAGTGAGCATAGTCATATTAAATTAAATCCAAAAATATTTACACAAATTAATAATAAGTTAAATAAACATTTTAAAGAAAATGGTTCTTATACTGATAATAACCCTAAAGAGTCATGGTGGAACGATAATATTAAGTCAAAGAAATATAATATAACTAAGGTTATGTTGAATGATAAGTATGAATCTTTAAAATAATAATTTACTTTTTGAAATGAAAAAATCATCAAAACAGCTAGTTTGTCAGTATCTTGAGAAAGTATCTCGCTCTGCAATAGAGAAACATCAGGATATTATTAAGCAGTTCATTCGTAAGAGACATGGGATTTATGCTCTTTACAAAAATGATAGATTGGTATATGTAGGTCTTGCAACAAACCTTAAGACAAGATTGTCTCATCATCTTCACGACAGACATGCTACTACCTGGAATCGTTTCAGTGTTTATATAACGATTGATGGAGAAAAATTAAGAGAGTTAGAAACATTAACTTTACGAATTGCCAACCCAAGTAATAATCGACAAACCGGTAAATTTGCTCATGCAGATGATTTAAAGAGAAAATTTAAGAAATTCATTCAGTTAAAACAAAAGAAAGAGTTACATCACATATTTGAAAATGAAAAGAAAGAGGTAATTAAAAAGGTAGTTAGAAAGAAAGTTGCTGGTAGGAAAGCAATATTGGGTAAATATATCTCCCGTCCTCTTAAACTAAAATTAGTATTTAGAAATAAAACATATAGGGCAAGGGTAAATAAAGACGGAATAATTCTTCTCGATAAGAAGAAATTTTCATCACCTTCGGCGGCGGCAAAACACATAATTAAATACTCAGTCGATGGTTGGATTAGATGGAACTACGAAAGATCCCCAGGTGAGTGGGTACAGATTGATAAATTGAGGAAATAATACTGTAAAATTTACAAGAACTTGAAATAACATGAAAATATTTTAATAATAATATGATAACAGGAGAATTAAGATCACAGATAGATAAAGTATGGGAAGCCTTTTGGACTGGCGGTCTGTCTAACCCAATAACTGTTATTGAGCAAATGACTTATTTACTATTTATCCGTAGATTAGATGAATTGCAGACTCAAAAGGAACAAAAAGCAAATTTGCTTAAAAAGCCTATTGAAGAGCCACTCTATAATGAAAGTGAATATGAATTAAGATGGAGCCATTTTAAAAATATGGACCCGGAGGTAATGCATAGAATGTTCACCAAGCAAGATGGTGTATTTGATTTCCTGCGAAACATTGGAAATAGAAGTGCTGCCTTTAGCAAGTTTATGAAGGGTGCTACATTTATGATTCCTACGCCTCGTTTGTTGGCACAAGTCGTTGAATTGATTTCAAATATTGACATGAGTGACCGTGATACTAAAGGAGATGTATACGAATATTTATTAAGTAAAATTGCTTCAGCGGGCCAGAATGGACAATTTCGTACACCTCGACATATTATCCGTATGATGGTGGATATGGTAAAGCCCACTATAGAAGATGTATTCTGTGATCCAAGCTCAGGAACTTGTGGTTTCCATGTTGCTGTGAGCGAATATATTCGAGAACATTATGAGAAAGAACTTTATAAAGATGTTGTAAAAAAACATTTTCAGAACGATATGTTTATGGGGATGGAGTTTGATCCAACCATGATACGAATTGGTGCTATGAACTTAATTTTGCATGGCATTGAAAATCCAAAATTAAAAGATGTTGATGCACTTAGTGAGGCAAATACGGGCTTTACAGAAGTGGCAACTTTAGTTTGCGCAAATCCACCTTTCAAAGGTAGTTTAGATAGAGAAGCTGTTGATGGTAAAATTTTAAGCGTTGTTGATAGCAAGAAAACCGAATTACTTTTTCTAGCCTTAATACTAAAAGGATTAAAACTCGGTGGACGTGCAGCGGTAATTGTGCCCGATGGTGTGTTATTCGGAAGTAGCAAAGCGCATTTACAAATACGTAAAGAAATTATAGATCGACAAAAACTACAAGCAGTTATTTCTATGCCAAGTGGTGTTTTTAAACCTTATGCAGGAGTTAGTACGGCAGTTTTGGTTTTTACAAAAACAAATAGTGGCGGTACAGATAATGTTTGGTTTTACGATATGCAGGCTGATGGATTAAGTTTAGATGATAAACGCCAACCGATTGATGCTAATGATTTACCTGATATTGTAAGTCGTTTCAATAATCTTAAAAATGAAAGTAAACGGAATAGAGCAGAAAAAAGCTTTTTAATACCCGTGAAAGAAATACAGAATAACAAATATGACCTTAGTATTAACCGATACAAAGAAATAGTATACGAGAATATTACATACGAAAAACCAGAAGTAATTATTGAACAGATTAATATTTTAGATAAGGAACGAGCGGCATTGTTATATCAATTAAAAAATATGCTAATATGAGTTGGGAGAAATCTAAAATTAAAGATTTTACCGAAGTCATAACTGGAGGTACTCCTTCAACTTTAAATATTGAATATTGGGATAATGGCACTATTCCTTGGTTAAACTCTGGAGAATTAAATGAAGATATTGTTATAAAATCTGACAATTATATTACTAATTTAGGATTAAAAAATAGTTCGGCTAGATTAATGCCGAAGGAAACTGTTCTTATAGCATTAACAGGGGCAACCACGGGAGTCGTTGGATATCTAACTATTGAAGCTTGTGCAAATCAATCTGTAACAGGAATACTTCCCTCAAAAAATCATCATTCCAAATATCTATATTATTACCTTAAATCAATCAGAAATAAAGTAATATCTGACAGTTATGGTGGAGCTCAGAAACATATAAGTCAAGGATATGTAAAGGAATTGGATATCCCGCTACCACCACTTAACGTGCAAAAACAAATTGCGAATATACTTGATACAGCTGTTGCCTTAAAACTAAAAAATCAAGCTCTGCTTAATAAATATGATGAACTAGCTCAAGCCATTTTCATTGATATGTTTGGCGACCCTGTAAAAAATGAAAAGGGGTGGGATTTGATAACTATTGAAAAAATGGTAAAAAAAGAAAAACACTCTATTAAAAGAGGTCCTTTTGGAGGTGCATTAAAAAAGGAAATCTTTGTTGAAAGTGGTTATTTGGTTTATGAACAATTTCATGCTCTAAATAATGATTTTTCATTTAAAAGATATTTTATTAACGAGAAAAAGTATAAAGAATTAATAGCCTTCGATGTTAAACCTGGCGATATAATTATTAGTTGTTCTGGTATATATTTGGGTAAATTAGCTATAATTCCAAAATATGCTATACCAGGAATTATAAATCAGGCGTTACTCAAAATAACCTTAGACAATAGAATATACAACAATGAATTTTTCGTAAAAGTATTCACACAAAAGAATTTTAAAGATAAATATTTTGCTTCAGAAAGAGGTGCCGCAATCCCCAATTTTCCACCTATGTCTGTATTTAAAGAGTTTAAATTTATTGCACCACCAATTAATATTCAAAATGAATATTTGAAACTAACACTAAACATTAAAACTCAATTAGATAAACTAAATCAACAAATAGTACAAAGCGAAAAACTTTTTCAAACCTTAATGAAGAAAGCATTTAAAGGTGAATTAACAGAATGAATAATAATACTATAATATCCTCCTTTCTCGCTCAAATAAAAGGACTAAAACCTTTGAAACAAGAAGTTATTTATAATCCTAAAAAATGGAATTCACTTGAAAACAATTTTAAACTATTAATCAAGAAACATGAGAATGTAAGTGTTTCTCGTTCTGGCATAATTAAATCATATGAAGAATATTATTTGAGTAAAGCGAATTACTTGAAACCATTCTTACTTACTATGATATGGGGTTTTGGTAATATTGGATATGGAAATCATCGTACTAATAATTTCCTTAATGATAAATATAATTTAAATTTAATAAAAACAAGCCTTGATGCAGTAAAGGATAATAAAGTTGAAAAAGCATTTAATGAATTAATGCGAATCAAAGGTCTGGGGATTAGCTATGTTTCTAAAGTTTTGTATTTTGCATCAAAGGGTGCCAGATTAAAAGAACATTGTTTAATTTTTGACATTAGAGTGGCAGAATCCTTGGTAAAACTAAGCACACTTAATTCAATCTTTGAAATAATTAAAGTATATCCTTCAAATAAGTTCAGAGATTATGAAAAGTACAATCAACTAATTCATCAACTTGCAAAAGCTTATTCATTGGATGCCGACGCAATTGAATTATTTTTATTTAATCAGGAATTTGATTGAGTAATTTTTCATTCATACCGTCCCAATGGAATTCTTTAGCTACTGTTCCTCAAGAAGCTGAGAGACATGTATATGGTGCACCATTATATAGTACCATGTTATGCCGTAAAAGCTTAGAAGAATGGGTACGTTGGATGTATGAACACGACTCAGATTTAACTTTACCCTATGATACTTCTTTAAGTTCACTTATACATGACCAAGGATTTAAAAATGTAGTTGCTCCTAATCAGTTTAATCAAATAAATCTTATTCGTAAACTTGGAAATGCAGCTGTACATACAAGTGCCAAAATAAAAACACAGGAGGCACTACACTCACTTCAATTATTACATGGTTTTATAGGATGGGTTACACAAGTGTATGGTGAAGAAAAGCCACTATTAAAACCTTTTGATGAAAGTTTATTAATCAAAGAACCTGGTATAGATAAAAGCAAAGATGAACTTCGTCTTTTAGAAAAAACATATCTAGAACAGCAAGAGAAACTTAAGAAATTAGAAGAGGAACTGGCAGACATAAAGGCAATCAAAGAAAATAATATTGCTTTGGTTCCACCACCTATTGACCCAAACGAAAGTCTAACCCGGAAAATATATGTTGATACTTTATTACGTGAAGCAGGATGGAATCCATATGGGGTTAACGTGCCAGAATATCCTTTAAAAAACTGTATGCCACAAGCCAATGGTAACAATGGAGATGGATTTGTTGACTATGTTCTTTGGGGTGATGATGGGAAACCAATTGCTGTTGTAGAAGCTAAACGCACGAAACGAGATCCACGTGTGGGACAACATCAAGCAAAATTATATGCCGATGGGTTACAGAAAGAGTTCTTTCAAAGGCCAATAATATTTTATTCAAATGGTTTTAGAACATGGATGTGGGATGATGTTAATTATGCACCAAGAGAAGTATTTGGTTTTTATACCAAGGATGAACTACAAACGCTTATTCAAAGGAGAACATATAAGAAATCACTTAGAATACAAACAATCAATAATGATATTACCGATAGACATTATCAACATGAAGCGATACGAAGCGTTAATGAAGTATTAGAAAAGAACCACCGTGAGGCATTGTTAATTATGGCTACCGGTAGTGGTAAAACGAGAGTTTCTGCATCGATTGTAGATTTACTTAGCAAAGCAAATTGGGTAAAACGAATATTGTTTTTAGCTGATAGAAATGCATTAGTAACACAGGCTAAAAATAATTTAAATGATTACCTACCCAATTTGCCAGCTGTAGATTTAACGAAAGAAAAAGAAGACGAGAGTAGCCGTATTGTTTTTTCAACCTATCAAACTATTATTAACATGATTGATGGCGAAACCGATGGAGACAATCGTTTTTATGGTGTAGGACATTTTGATTTGATTATTTTTGATGAAATACACCGTTCAGTTTACAACCGATATAAACATATTTTTAAATACTTCGATGGTATTCGTATTGGATTAACGGCTACTCCAAAATTGGAAACTAACAGAGACACTTACGCTTTATTTGGATTAGAACCAAACAATCCCACCTTTTCATATGAATTGGAACAAGCTGTGAACGATAAATATTTAGTACCTCCAAAAGCAATTTCAGTTCCTATTAAATTTCAACGTAAAGGAATTAAGTACGCGGAGTTAAGTGAAGACGAAAAGTTACAATATGAAGAGCAATTTACAGATCCGGTTACAGGTGAGTTTCCAGATGAGATAGACGCTGAAGCATTAAACAAATGGTTATTTAATACCGATACAGTAGATAAAGCAATTGGTCATTTGATGCAAAACGGAATCAAAGTAGAAGGAGGAGATAAATTAGCAAAAACAATCATATTTGCTCGTTCACATTTGCATGCTAAATTCATAGAAGAAAGATTTAACAAGCAATACCCTCAATATAAGGGTGAATTTATGAAAGTAATTGATTACCACGAAGAATATAGGTATGATTTGTTAAACAGATTTAAAGTTAAAAGTATGATGCCACAAATAGCTGTATCCGTAGATATGCTGGATACAGGTATTGATGTACCCGAAGTATGTAATTTGGTATTTTTTAAGCCTGTTCGGAGTAGTACAAAGTTTTGGCAAATGATTGGAAGAGGTACTCGCTTATGTAAAGATTTATTCGAACAAGGTAAAGATAAAAAGGAATTTATCATTTTTGATTTCTGTGATAACTTCACGTTTTTTAATGAACATCCAAAAGGGGTTGAAGGCAACAGTTCAAAATCATTAAGTCAACGTTTATTTGAACTTCGTTTGAGACTAGGATTTGTGCTTTTAAGTCAAGAAGATGAAGAGTTAAAGGATTATGGTCAATCAATAATTGACCAGCTTGTAAGACAAACTCAAGCCTTAAATACAGAAAGTTTCGTTGTACGGCAACATTGGGAAGTAGTTGAAAAATATCGTGACGCAAACGCTTGGAATGCCTTATCTGATTTAGATGTAAAAGAACTCCATGTTCACATTGCCCCACTAATGATAGAAATTGACCAAGATGAACTAGCAAAACGATTTGATGCTTTGATGTTGGATATACAGCTTAGTGTTTTAAATGGAGAGAAAAAGCAAGCTATACTTATACAAAAGGTAATTGGAACTGCTGGCAAGCTGAGTAAGAAAGGTTCAATTCCGGCTGTATCTAATAAAATGGAAACAATCAAAGAAGTACAAAAGAAAACATTTTGGGAGGCTACGACTATCCAAGGTATCGAAAGAATTCGCATTGAACTAAGAGATATTATTAAGTTCTTGGATTCTGAAAACATCCCAATATACTTTACAATGTTTGAGGACGAGTTAGAAGATAATGTGAAAGAACATCAACTGATATATGGCTTCAATGATTTAGAAGCATATAAACGCAAAGTAGAACAATATTTAATAGAACAAAGCAATAATATCACTATACATAAACTTCGCAATAATGTGCCAATTACAAAAAACGAATTGAACGAATTAGAACGAATGTTATTTGAGCAAGGAAGTTTAGGAACAAAAGAACAATTTATTAAAGCTTATGGTACACAACCTTTGGGTAAATATATTAGAAGTATTGTTGGATTAGATTCCAATTCAGCGAAACAAGCATTTGGAGAAATCCTGAATAATCAAACTTTGAACACGAAACAAATTAGATTCATAGATACGATAATTAATTTCTTTACGATAAAAGGAGTAATTGAACCATCTATGTTATTTGAATCTCCATTTACTGATATAAATTCAAATGGCATACTTGGGTTGTTTGATAAAACAACATCGAAGAAAATAATTTCGTTAATTGAGGAAATAAATCATAATGCTGATGTGGCATAGTGTTCTTGAAATGTATAATTTGTAATAGCTGGAAAAATAAAAACAGAAGCATAATTAACTTCTTCTGTTTATAACCATCTCAAACAACACCTTCGCATTCACCTCCTCAAAGTATAAATCCTTCTCTATACCCAAACCATAAGCCCCAACGTAATTCTCTAACTCTGACTTCGAAAAACTTCCAACCTCAATATCAAACAAATCAACGACTCCCCATAGATAGTCCGGGTCGTTCGGATCCTGGTTCATCAGCCACCAAGTGCCAGCACCAGAAGGGTTGAAAAATTTTGCGACTATAACTTGTTTCTCCATATCAGCACCTAAATGGAACTGAGCCTGTGCTTTGGCCTCGATAGCCTTCGTGAATAGCTTCATTTTTTGTTAAGTGTTAAATTTATAAAATACTCTGTCCTATTTTTTAAAATCATACATACACAATTTTATTTGTCATTGAATATTCTTTTTCGTTAAATTATTTTTAGACAGACACTTAACAATTAAATCAAAGAAGAATATGGTAAGTATTAAAAAACCTGCAAAACGGAGGAAGTACCCTGTTTATGATAATGATCTGAGCGAATTTAAATTAGAAGTGACTGGTGGATTGAATGATATAAATATTAAATGCACTAATTGTGGAGCTCAATGGTCACCAAATATTCAATCTGAAGGTGGATTACCTCGGAAATGGTGGTTATGTAATAATTGTGGCATACAGCGAAAGATTGTAAATGGAGGCAAATAACTATTGAAGTAATTTGTGGGTAACAATTACTACCTGCAATATCCAATAGCTTCATTTATGTTAAGTGTTAGATTTTTAAAGTGGTTAGTTTAAACGGAGTATATTAAACGCTCCGTTTGATAATGTGTCACGGGGGACAGGACGGGGACGCGATGAAAATGACCTAAAATCAGCCAAATCCTATTCGGTGTAAAAATTTTGCTATTATTAAAAAGGCGACATTTGTGGAGAATGCCGCCTTCTTGAGTTACTTCCGTCTGCTCAACCTATCTATTATCAATACTTGAATCAGAAAGATTGCTATTTTCTTTACTATCTCCAGTGGTACTCGTGGCGGTATTGTCATATGGTAAAATCCTTTCTTCTGTTTTAGTTTCATAAATGTCTTTCATAGATTTTAAAACAACTAGCCCTAATTCGAACATCATCAAAATATTGTCCTTTGTAAATATTGGTTTCTTCATGGTAATCGTTATTTAATTTTTTGGAGGTATAATATATATAAGAATCAAAATAGATCATCTACACCGCTTGTCATAGGATAAGGACTGTGAAACATAACATCCTCTATTTGGTCAAGACGATAGTTTACGTTCTGAAGATTCTCTTCGACATCTCCGAGTAAATGGCCTCTCATTAATTCATAATCAAATGTCTCTTCAGGGAATAACTTCTCAGATTTGAACGGAGTTGAATTATCAAATATATCTTTATCTGATCTCCATTCATCTAACTTAAATGAATCCTTTCTCCTCTTGTCTCGTGAGAACGACGACAATAGAAAATCTTCCCTTTCGATATTTGATATATCTACTTCGTCTATGTTATTATCCACAAAGACTTCACATGGCACTTGTATCAAATAGTCATTATGAGTTATGTTGAAAATCCCAGCTACAAAGCCTCCTTCACGGGTGAATAATAACGACAGCTCGAAATTTTGGTTAATATAATTATTATCTGTACTGCTAAATGAATTCATACCATCAGGGTGACGATGTATAACACAATTAGCTTTATAGTCGTCTGGTAAGTACTCTATGCTTGTATGAGCTACTTTCTGCTTCGGTATGTAGAACTCTTCATCTAAGATTATAACATCATTTACTCGTTCTTTAATGTTCGTTACTAAGGAGAATTCATCTCCTCTTAATTTATCAGAGATTTGATTACAAACCAATAACAGCTTAAGGGGCACAACGACATCTACTTTTCTTAGCAGTTTAATCCCGGACTCCCATGTTTCATTCTTTGATTCTTTTACATCGAGCTTTGTAGACTTATGGCTTTTTTTCCTGTCTTTGTGATTATCTACTTTTGCTTCGTTATCTTTAACTTTCTTAATCTTATCATCAGTGTTAACGTCTTTTAGGTTGATTGCTTGATTTTCCATTTCAATTAAATTTAGTTTATTATTAAATGTTTTAAGGTCACATCTTCACTTTGTTGTATTCTTCCATCGTTGTTAGTATTTTCTTGACGTTAAAGTGTACTGTCTTTGATTGTTTTTTCCGTTTAAGAATCATTTCTATTATCGCTATTGAAGCTAGTATAGAAGGAGTTCCGAAGAAGGAAGGAACTATTGAATAGGAACTTGGATCTTCGCCCCATAAACCCGAATCAAAATTATTCATCGAGACAGTCCCTTCATAGCCGTCGTAGCCTAATTTTACATACTGAGGAATATTTCCGCTTGTATCGTTAACGAACTGAGCTATTTCATTACGAAGGATTAACTTATCAGTGCAATCGAATATATAATCTACATCTTGGTATTTTTTAAAGTGCTCAATTATAAATAACTCATTGTTAGTTAAGACGATTGTATCTTTCCTTCGCTCAGATATTAATTCCTTTACGGCTGTACATTTATATTGCCCCACCTGCGATAATTTAAATAATGTGCGATTAAGATTTGAATTCTCAATCCTATCATCGTCAAACAAAATTAAATTTCCAACCCCCAATAACGAAAGATTTATTCCGCACCATGACCCAATTCCTCCAAGACCTACAATTAAAACAGTAGTATTGGAGTAATCACCTATTAGATTCTTTTGTCTATTGTTAATTTCTTCGGTTGAAGATATTACGCCGTCTTCCATATCTGGTCATCCTTTCGTTTTGTGAATTCAATAGTGGGGGTATAGTAAGTCGATTCTAAATGAAATCGTTCGTAGGTAGATGATATTTCATTGAGTAGTTCAAGAAGTAAATCTGGATTTTCCAAAGGAATGCTTCTTCCTTCTAGTGATCCGGTACAACAACTACCTAGCCCGCTATGATCCACGTTGGGATGTTGGCCATCTGATGACAACTGAATTGAACCATATCCAATTTTTGAATGTAAGATATTCAAAAACACCCCTTTCAAGTAACACACGGGTGAAGCGTATTCCTGGATATAACCTTTTTCAGAGAACCCCTCTGTGACCTCTAACATTGGACTGTAGAACTTACATAGATTAACAGAATTCTGTTTCATTACGAGAAACCATCCTGCTGAAGACACTTTTCTTACTATATCGATTAAACTCTGACCTACTAAGTTTCTACGATAGAGTTCATTTATTTTGGCAAGCTCGTTAACGTATAAATCATTTAATTTCTCTGTTACTTCTTTCAACTGGTCTTTATATACGGTTCTGAGTTGTTTGATACTGTTGATTACTTCTATCTCGCTTTCGAGTACTACTTCACGAATAGTTACTTTTTCCTGCTTAGAGCTCATTAATTTATCCGTAAACTCTTTCATCTTAATTTCTTTGTTTAAGACTTTACGTAATGAGTCTTCTGGAATTATAGTGCTCAGGTCTTCATCATTATCCCCCATTCGTCTAAAGAAATTGTTATCCAATGGAGGCTGAATTGATTTTATTACTTCGTTCATAGAATAATTTGTTTGTTTAAAATAGTTTGTTGTTTGTAAATTATATGACGGGTTATTACTAATGTCTAATTGTTTAGAAAGAAGGAATGCCGTGCTCAAGCGGCATCCCTTTTTTGTGTTACGTTGGAGTTTATGATTTAACGTTTAATTGAAACATTGACCTATAAACGATGTTAATAATACTATGAAGTAAATTAATAAACTAATTTAGTGAATGGATGGATATTCTTCTTTTATAGTTAGTAATTAGTATTAGGGTAAATCAAATTTAAAGCAGGATGAATCTAAGCGGCCACGTTGAATCTTACCAATGATAAATCTCCGGTAAAGTTACCGTTTTCAATATCTGTAGGTGACAGTGTATTCTGATTCGAGTCCAGAACGTCAAACTTACTGATGTCATTTTTTTTGGCACAGTCTTTCAGTTTCTGCACAAGGCCCTGCCCTTGTAGACCACTTATGTCGTATTGGTTTCCGTTACAATGAACGAATCTTTCTTCTGTTGTGGTAGTATTATTACCTGTTGTGTTCCAAGCCATTTTGTGTATCCTTTCTTTTAGTTTTAGGTTATTAATTGTAAAATGGTTTTAAGTTAAATCTTGTTGCTGTTACTTTTTAAATAATACACAATTCATCTATGAACAAACACGGTATGAACATAGGGGAATTTGTGTTTGAATTATTAGAATCTGAGTTTGGATTTTCCACGTCCTCTTGATCAAGTGATATGTCCATACGAGAAAAATCATATTCTGTAGAGCTGTCACTATCAGAATCATCATCATAGTCCTCCGAATTTCTATCGTCTGAATTGTAACTAAGATCTTCGGCTTCTTCAGAATCTTCTGCATAAACATAACACGAAAGTGTTCCGTATCGCGAATATGAATATGGAATCTTGACACTATAGCGGTTCACACTGCCTCCTTCTGTAAGTTATTACTGTCGGAAGAGTAAACCTCCAATTTGTTTTCAGCGCATTTGTCGGGTTGTAATTCCAATGATAAATGCTTCTCAATAATTGAATTTACTAGTTTGGTCATCGGGATTTTCTTGCTCTTAGCGAGATGATACAAGGGCGAGATCAAATTTTCTGCTATCTTAGGTGAATAACTCATTTAAACTCCTTTTTAGTTTATAGTTTTTCTTTCTAAGTATATTATACCAGAATATTTATGAGATTATACAAATGGGTTTAATAATACTTAAATAACGATTAAATTATTATCACGGTTGCTTCAGATTTGACATTAAATATAAATCTAATAAATGGTATAATGAAAACATCACTCATTTCTTTTGTCGGCACAAATGACAGAGGCACAGATAACAAAGGTGGAAAATCCGATGGCGCAATTATCACTGCTCTGAAGGAAAGAAAATTCAATGTTCTTCACCTTATTTACAACCCCACTGAATCAGGCAATACAAATTTCTATGATATTGCCGTTCGTGTTAAGAATGAAGCACTCAAAAAGAAATGTTTCAGCAAAGAGAATATCTTTCTGCACTCCTTTGAATGTGAGAATGTAACCGACCACAACGATATATATCCTAAATTACTTAAACTTTGTGAATCATTACCAAAAGGTATAGAATACACAGCGGCAATTGCTTCAGGTACTCCTGCAATGCAAGTCTGCTGGATATTAATGGCAGAATCAGGTGACTTCAAAATTAAACTCATTCGCAGCAATGAGCCGCGGTTTGGCAAACCTCTCGTCACTGAAGTCATACTTGATACGAGTTTGCCACAAATTAAAAGATTAAAAGAAGAAAAGAAATTATTAATAAAAGATAAATTAAAGACTGCACCTGTTCTATGTGTTGATAGAAAACATAAGGAAATCAAAATTGGGAAAAATGTTTTAAAATTATCACCAATTGAGTATTCCTATTATATATATTTTATTAACAGAACATTTAAAAGTAATGCATATTTAGAAACAGATATTGCAACAATGCCTGAAGAATTCTACAAAGACATAATAAATATTCATAGAAAATCATTTCCACAGGCAGATTCAATTCGGATGGCCTCAGAAATAGCAAAAGGAATCAGTACGTCAACATTCCGATCAAATATATCTAAGTTGAATAAGAAAATTAAAAGTATATTCCTTGATAATTCCTTAAATCAATATTATCAAATCACTTCGCATGGTTCAAGGTTTTATAAGAAATATGGGATAGAATTACCGAAAGAAAAGATTAGAAAAATCAATTAGCTTTAATTTTTATATAAAACACGATTCTTACTTTTAATACTATTTTTGTCTTCTTTTATGCTTTGATTTATTTTTGAAGTTCTTTCTTCTATAACTATATCGGTCACTGATTTATTAACTTTATATTGCATATTTAGAAAATTTAAACCAACATCAGATTTTATGTCAAAATAATCAGTGTAAATATGTCTCTTGTGTTGGCTGCCCAAAGCAACGCATATAGTAAATTTCAAATCTGGCTTATTTTCTTTAGTATACTTATTTAAATCACTTATTAATTCATTTTTGGTGGCAAAATCTTCTACATTCTTATGGTCAAACTTAGTCCAAATCTCAAGTTCCTTCAAATTTTCGCATTTCCTCAGAATTTCAAAAAATAAATCATATCCGCATTTATTATTATTATCTCTGTTTTTATGAAGGACATATTTATCGCAAATAATAAGAGATTTAGTATTAATAAAGTAATGTAATAGTATTTCATGGATTTTAAAATCATCATTTAAGAAAAGGTCTATAGTCCTTTCAGCATTAAATATCTTACTATTTGAAGGTGGTTTAATCGATTCTTTAATATTTAACAATTCAATTTCTTTCAAATCGTCAAATTTTGGAATAATAAGATTCTTCACCGTAACATCTTCGATATTTAATATCTTGGATCCAGTAAGCATTGTTAAATTTAAAAGTAGATTATTAATCTTATTATGTGAGTATTTCTTTGCATCTTTGATTTCAATAAATTTTCCACTGCTGGAAAACCGTGCAGAATTCAATATTTCTTTATGAACTTTTTCAACGATCAATTTATGTGCACCAACTAATAATTTCTTTATTTCTTCAATAATAATGCCTTCTTTACTGTCAAAAACTAATCTTTTATACTTCATATTGCTCCAATAAGATCTTAAATTTAAGTCTATAAATTCATTTTTAATTTTTTCAATTACATCTGGGCTTATAACAATATCTTGTGGTATCATATCAGTTCTTATTCTTTAAAGCATCATAAAATTCATAAGTAAGATTAAGTGAGTCATCAAAAAATCCTTCTGGGAATTCTTTCTCTAGCTGACCAATTTCGTTAATCTTGATATTTTCGCTCGATGAAATATCGTTTTTCTTTTTAAAGAAGTAAACGCCAATATTTTCATTACTTATATTTCCTTTTGCTACTTCAACCTGCACCTTTTTGATAATATGCTCACTATGTGTCTCTATTATTAGTGTATTGAAAATATTAAATTCGTTTACGATTTCTATAATAACTTCCACAATATTTGCCTGAAGTTTTGGATGTAAATGAAGTTCCGGCTGTTCAATATACAAAGCCCTTTCTTCATTATTATAAATAAAATAACCATTCTCATCAATTTCAGACCTTGAAATATGTTTATCGTAACCCATAACTCTAAAATGTGTTGATGCATAAATTTTTACTAAAGCAAACATAAATGGCAGTAATTGTAAAAAACCGCTACTTTCATTGTTAATGTAAAATATTTTCCTGTTGTTCTTTATGCTTAGCAATTTCCCATATCCGTCATCTTTTGTTAAGTATATAATAGAATCGAAACCAAGTTTTTTAATTATATGATTTACAATTATTGATGTGTTTGTTAGAATTGATAAATTAACTTTATTATCTAGTTGACGATTTCCCTTTGCTCCATGAGACTCTATTTTATCGTTTGAATGATACAAAAAGAAATAATATTCTTTTTCTTTATTTGTAAGATTTATAAATTTAGGCAGCCCTGAATTCTGTCCATTGTAGTCTTCAATATTATTCTTGATATGAGAAATTACATCTTTATATTCTGGACCTATATGATTTGTATTTATTACATAATTAAAAATATCAGTTATTTCTTGTAATTGGATTTTCGTAAAATTCGAAAGCATAAAATCTGCTTTCTTAAATAATGTAACATATTTATCAATATATTTAATGTCATTTACTTTTTTGTTTACTATACTTACAAGACTTTTCTGATGATCATATAAACTATTCAGTAAATTATAATAATCGCTATCATCAAACTTATTGTTACCCAGTAAATATATATCCCCCCCTAAAGAATACCTTTCTTTGGGGATTTCTCTTATACCTGGGATGTAAATATTATTTAGATAACAGGATAAAGCATTTGGTATTTCATAATAGATTGAGGCAAATATTCTTAATAGTTTTAAATAATCTGCACCTTCACTTTTCCAGAAATTCCTTTTCGAAAGTTGTTCTTCTTTGATATTATGATTATTCTTTAAATATTCACAAATAAAATTTAAAAATAATTGTGTCTCCTTTGTTGATAAATCTTTGAAGGGGATTACACGTCTATAATTAAAGAAATTCTTGTCCTTTTGATTAATCCCAAAATATTTTTCAAATAATTCAATGTTAATATTATCTGAAATTATTTCAGTACACCCGGAATAAGTTCCTTTCGTATATTTAAACGTAATTTTATTCGTTTTATCAATTACAATTATTTTAGATATTTCTGCACTATTGTTATAAGAAGAAGAAAACTCATTTACAACTTGTTTGTTATAGGAAGAACAAAACTCTACTATAACTTGAAAGTCATTGTTTGTTATTTCTTGCTTCTTTTTACCGAATGGTGACATAAAATGCCAGGGGTATATTTTAGATAAAGGTATATTTATATCTATACAATATTCAATATTAAGTGAATTATCCCCATTATGAACTATCTGCGAATAATTCTGTAAGTTTAAATGCTCACTTAATTTAAAATTTACCCCATTATCTGAAATTGGAAATATGTTTTTGCTTAAGAATGATAAAGCTTTTATAAATGAACTTTTTCCCGATGAATTAGCCCCGAACAAAAACATCAAAGGTTTCATTTCAATTTCAAAGTCTTTTAGGCTCTTAAAATTCTGTATCCGTATTTTCTTTACAAAACTCATGCTATTATATTTAAATTAAATTAACCAATATTATAATCTTATGAAATGAACAAATCTTAAAGTATCATATTTATTACTATATCCTAACATACCAAAATAAACATTTAATGAGACTTCAATATTGCCGCAACGTTGCGGAAATTTGTCGACACTTAATATTCTATAATTTTGTATTAACAAATTCAAAAATTAAAAATATCAGAATATGAAAAAATTTGCCAATGGAACATACAACGTTAAAATAACAGATATAACTAATGGTGAAAGCAGTAGAAAGGGAACGCCATATCTTGAGTTAACGTATAGCAATGGATTTCGATATATTAAAGATAGAATTCATACTTCAAACAATGGTTACAATTATTTAAGTCTTGTATTTTGGAAAGCTGGTTTAGACGTTGCTCGTAATTCAATAGATGAGCTTATAGGCAGGAGAATTGGAATAGAAGTGGTATCGGGGAGTTACGTGAGTCAATACGGGGAATACAGAACATTTGGGCAACTTGGTACGATATACAGTACTGATGAGTTGAATTTAAGGCAGGATGACTATCAGGAAATTACCAGAGAACCATATTTCGAGGAATGTGAGAACTGTTCTGATGAAGGTGCTTCAATGGAAGATGTATTTGGAGTTGATATTGACGATATAGCAAGTGATATGGGAAAAGATCCATCGGATATATCAGAAAGTGATATCAGGGAGTATTGCGGCTATTAAACATTTAACTATAAATATTATTTTTAAAACTAAATATTAATTATTATGAATAAAATAACTATCTTAGCATTATTATCAGTTTTATGCATCATGATTCAATCTTGTGCAACTTCAGCAGAATCAGTAAAACCTGAATCGGATAAAGTTGATAAAAAGACAATAGTGGACAACCATTATAATTACTTGTTATTTAATATTAACATTTCACAATTATGAAAAATTATTTGAGTAAAATAATAAATATGCTTAAACCCGGAACAGACGGATTAAGCGCAGAGGAGAATTTTAACCTGGGTTCTGCTGCATTTATGAAGGAAGATTACAGAACCGCAATTAAATACTATACGAGATCCATAAAAACAGATCATACATTAACTGAGCATTACCGGTCCCGTGCAGTGTCCTATATAAGATTAAAAAAATTTGACAAGGCTTTAAAAGATTATACCGCAGCTATTTCATTATCTTATGACAGAAAAGAACTTTATCTGGAGCGTGGTGTTGTTTATCAGAATCTAAGAAAATACACTGAGGCAATAACAGACTTTAATTCAGCAATCAGTATAGATTCTGAATATGATAAGGCATATCTGTCACGCGGTTTGAATTATATGCTACTGAAAGATTATGAGAGTGCACTTGCTGATATGAAAAAGGCAGAGGAATATAATAAAGAAAATGGAGTTATATTGAAACCTTATACTGATGAATGCAGACGGCAAATCGAAAAGAATCCAAAATCAATATTAAAGGATTTTTTGAATAATCCTCTTGTGAAACAGCAGCAAGTAAGTTATGATTTCCAGCGCAAAAGGATTGAAGGTATGAAATCTACTGATCAAGATGAAATTCCCTGGGATTTCGGAGAGTTTGGTTATGACAGGACTAATCCAATTCCGACAAATACATCGTTAGGGAGTATTACTTATTTGGCAAGGTTACGGACGATGACTGCCGAAAAAGTATCATATAACAGATTAGGTTCAACTCTAGTATCAAACATTGAAAATCCAGTTGATATATATGAGATATCAGACAGCAAGGGATTTATTTGTAAATTATATGTTTCAATGTATCACAGAAGAAACTCTGAAAAAGCCCCACGGAATTTTAAGAGAGCATAATAACTCAGTTCTTCATTATTTGATATAGATTATATATCAATGACTTGCTAAATTAACAATTACCATATAAATTTAAGGCAATCAATAAAACCTTAAAAATATGGACAGAATTAGCTCATCTTTCTTTATACCGAGAAATGAACAAGGATACGAATCAATATACAAAAGAATCAGGCTTATGCCACTGTATTCTTTTCCTCACTACAAAGAACTAAAACCTCATTTAAAGAATTTAGTCCCAAAAGTATTCCTTCATATAGACTTCGATGCTTTCTACGCTCAGGTGGAACAAAGAGACAACCCTAACCTGAGAGGTAAACCTGTATCTGTCGGAAGCACCACAGGTAACAAAGGTATAGTAATGACGGCTAGTTATGAAGCCAGAGCATTTGGGATTGAAACAGGTATGTCTCAATGGGAAGCAAAACAAATATGTCCTCAGCTTATTTCTTTACCCTGTTATGGTCCGAAGTATGAAGTGATTATGATAAACCTGATGAAAGGTTTACGTGAATTTGTTCCTGATGAATTTATTGAACAATACAGTGTGGATGAATACTTTCTGGATATTACTTATTTCGTGAGGAACTTCAAACAGGCAGAAGAACTTGGTTATAAAGTAAAAGAGAGAATCTTCGAAATGGAGAACCTTACCTGCTCCGTGGGGGTATCTTATAACAAGTCTTACGCCAAGATGGCTACTAAGTTTATGAAACCAAACGGACTCAGTGTAGTTACACCGGAAGACCGTGAATCGAAGATATACCCGTTACCAGTGAAAAAGATTTGGGGTGTCGGTACAAGAATAAACAGACGGATGAGTATTATGAATATATTTACGATTGGTGATTTAGCTAATGCTTCAGAACACATTTTGAAAAAGGAATTTGGTATTAACGGAATAGTTTTCCGGAAGTTGGCTCGGGGAGAAGACACCTCTGGGATATTCAATAGAGTTGTACACGAGAAATCATTAAATCACGGGCATACTCTTACTAATACTATTTATGAGCTATCTGAAGTTAAGAATGAAATCAGGAAAATAGCTGAATATTTATGTAGGAAACTTAGGGATAAGAAACTCGTAGCAGGTTACTTATATTTCGTTTTGAGATATGAAAACCTTAGATACGCATCAGGGGACATTCATCTGGATCATCACTCTAATGACGACAGAATCCTTTATGAAGCCGCGCTGGATGTCTTTAAGAGCTTCCCACAGCCTAATGAGTACCTTAGAGTAAGAATGTTTGGGATGGGTGTTTTTAGTTTACACCAGGACACAAAAGATTGTAATCTGGAGCTCTTTAAGAATCGTGTGAAGGTGCCTTTCTATGCGCTTGATAAGTTAAAGCAAAAGTATGGTGAGGGAATTATAAGGATTGGGTTGGGAGGAGGGTAAAAAATATCTTTAACATCTAATAAACTCCAATCTATAACAAATATCTCCTATCAAAACCGTAATAATAATCCCTATTTCCAAAATTATCATTAAATGACAAAATCCATAGTATTAAATCCTTTAATTTATAAACAAGTAGATTTTTATAAATAATAATTAACAATATTATGAAACGTTCAAGAACAATTATTATATTAGTGCTAGTTATAATAATGACTTATTTCTATTGTCTGCCATTGTTCTCGCAGGAAGTAATAGAAAGTGATCCAAAAACTTATAAATATTTTAGGATATTAGCTTATACCGAAGATGATTCTGTTTTCCTTGATTTGCAAAGAGAGATGTCCATTGATCCGCTATGTAGTGTTTATATTCTTGTAGTTAATATCTCTGATATGAATCCTGAAAACCATTATATTGTATTCGGCGAGGAAGAGGATGCCACAAGTATTAGAGCAGCCTGGAATACGCTTTACTTGAAAACACAGCAAAAACTTATCAACTGGTGTGGGACAAACAAAAGTAATTTAGAGTCAATAAGATATTCTGCTACCACTCCATTTACGTCTGGTTTATCAAGTGTCAGAGTTAATGAAATATATTCTTCTGTAAAATATTACTGGGAAGCGCAGGGTAAATTAAATTACATTAATCCATACTTTCAGCTATTCGGCGGAGAAAGATTAGGCAGTTCATTAAAAGGTTCACTTGGTGCATCATTCGGTATCGGCACTAAATACAGCGGTCCTTTTGAAAGTGACCAGATATCCGTTGGGTTAAACGTTATCGGTCTTTCTTTAAATTACGTAACACGTCTCGAAGGCCTAAACACACAGACCTTAAATTCAAAAGGCGAAGGAAGCCCTTTCGTTAATCAGTATAACAATATATTCTCGCCACCAAATGCATGGGAAATAAATCTTGTGCTTCCGTTTGGTAATTTCTTTGAGTTTGGATTCTACAGACCCTTTGGTGAAATTAACAAAGGCGGACCTGTCAGATACACATTCTTTCAGAATGGAGATTCATCAAAATCGATGCCCAATAACATAGTCGAAGGGAATTATTTCAACTGCGAAATCAGATATCCTTTCCGATTCTTCCGTGCGACACGGTCTCAGCTATATGCAGCGTATTATCTTAAAGAAGTTAACGTCGGTTTCTTCACACGTGAAAGCCGTTTAGCCGGTTCCGTATTCGATTTAAGAATAAATTACAACATATCAAATGTTCGCAATAATCAGTTATTATTTGAATTTATGGTCTCAAATATTTTCTCTGGCTTTGGAATGACGTCTCTTGCTGTCGGCCCTTCTTTCAGATTCACAAAACTCGAAAGCGGCAATTTTGGAATGCACACATTCTTTATAAATGCACGCTTCAAGCTAGGTGATTTCTATGATAGTAAATAAATGTAAACTCGTTTTCAAAATTATCATAAAATGACAAAATTGGGATTTATAAACATTATAACTTTGTGCAGTTCAAAGATTAAAACACGTTGAAGAAATTTTTATTATAAGTTTAATATAAACCTACTCCTCGGGTAAAGATGGAGAAAATTAAATAAATTTGTAAACTTAAAATTAAACAAAATGAAAAAATTAATTATCTTGTCAGTTTTTCTTCTGATAGCAATAAGTAGCTATTCGCAGAATAATAGTGGAAGCGAGAGTAACGAACAAGCAGTGGCAATGAAGCCTTCACCTGCGCTGACTAATGAAACCGAAAAATCGGTTGAAAGCATTGTTCCTGAGATAGAATTAGGACAATCAAGAGCTGTAATAGCAACTCCGGCACCTGCACCAGCGGATTGGAATACTTCTTCGAAGTCAGGTTCAAACAAGAACCAAGAAGTTAAAAAGACTGATTCTAAAACGATAAATAATAAAGTTATCAAGGAAGAAAATGTTAACACAAAGCCGGGGAAAGCGGATAAAGCACTATAATGTTAAGAAAGGGCAGTCGTTATGGCTGCCCCTTTTTATAATTAATTTACATAGAAAATTATTAGATAGAATATTTAATCGGTTTTATATAAACTTAAACATAAAAGACTATATTTATCATGAACAATCTACCGGCTTTTAAGAGACAAATAGAAATGCTGTCAATATTTTATCCTTATAATAAAGTTAGGGATTGCAGCGTTTTAGACTTGGCTGAAAAATATCGTGTGGCTGAAGTAACAATTAACAGAGACATGAAGGATCTGCGCAGTATGGGTATCCCAATTAACAGTGTATATGGTAAAGGCATTGAAATTACAGGCAAGGTCGACCAGAAAATCATTTCGGAGTTGATAGTAAAGTATATTGCTATGTATCATTCAGATGTTATAGTTCAGAACACTCTATTCAACGCTGTCAACGAAAACAACATTTCTCATGTATTTATATTCAGCAATCTGAATGACGCAATAGAGAACAGAAGTGTGGTTCTACTAAAGTACAAGTTAAGCGAGGAAACCGTATTGGATGTACTTGTATTGCCATGTAAGATAATCCATAATATTAATGTACTTGAATTTATAGGTGTACATGACAATACAGTCGAAATCTTTAAGTTTAATAATATAATTTCTTTAAAAATTACAGGTGATAAAGATGTTGCTAATTACGACTCAAAGATTAATGAGTTTCTGAAACAAACCACAAATTCTTCTTCGGCAAAAATATCCTTAAAGCTTCAATTTGAGAGCAATTCATCCATAGATAAATTTAAGATTAACAACTTTATAATCACAAAGAAATTAGATAATAATGTATTAGAGGCAGAAATTAATCATAATTCATTAGATAACCTGGCAAAATGGGTTATTGACCAGTATGGTAAAGTAAAGGTACTTGAACCTAAAGAGCTCAGAGATAGGATAATAGATTTAGCTCAATACACATTAAAGATTTATTCCGAAGAGCCTCCGATTGATGAATTGCACAAGAAATTAGATTTGCCGAAACGTGGAATTTCAAAATCTGAAAAAGAGATATCAAAGAATATCAAACCTCAAAAAGAATCTTCTTTAAAACTGATGGAGAAAGAAGATAAAATTGATAAGAAGAGTAAGAAGATTAAAAGGGTAGAAAATCTAAAAGTTAAAAAACCTGTCGATATGTCTGATTCCGTTGTACATGATTTTGACAAGAATGGATATATGGCTCTTCATAGTCATGCAGGTACTTGGGATAATCAATTAAAAGAAGGTAATATTTATGATTTTATTGAAGTTGAACTTTCGATTGAATCATTAAATGATTATTCTGTTGAAAAACCATCTCTTTTAAAAAGAATCTTTAATTGGGTATTACGGAAATAGTTATGATGCAAATTAAACAAAGCTATTTACTCTTAATTAAATTGAATGAAAAATGAAAGATATTGACCTGATAAGGCAATATGCTAAAGCATGGAATAACCTTGATGTGAAATTTATAGAGCCTCATTTATCGGATGATTATCATTTTGAATCACAAATGGGATATAACCATATTAATTCTAAGTCCGAATATTTAAGATACCTTGGTGATAAGTTTAACATCATCAAAAAAGCAAACGAAGAAGGAGACTCCTTTTTAAATGCTGAAATTGGTTACTACAATGACAATCCGTGCTTAATCTTGCTGCAAATACATAACGAGCCAAAAATGACAGGTTCTTTAACTAAAATAGTTTCTGAAGGCAAAGAAGAATGGATTAATAAAACATCTAAAGTGATAGAGACAGTATTTTTGATAGAATGTAAAGGGAGTAAGTTAGTTAGTGGAATTTTATGCATAATCCCTACAGCTTTTGATGTTCAAAGAACCGGTGAAATACCTCTTTAAAGAGAAATGTATTTAATATCAACTTTGGGATAAATCGACTTATAACTTTTCATATGTATTTTTTGTATTTTGTTCTTATATAATCAATTCTATTGTTTGATTTACAAAAAGTAATTAGTTCTCTTTTAAATTATGCTGGCATTTTAATACTATTTTTAACTTTAATGAATGTTATATGAAGGTAAAACTAGAAGTAAAGAACGGACCAAACAAAGGTAAAACATTTGAGTTTTCTGAGCACGACACATTTTTATTCGGCAGATCCGATTTAGCCAAGTGTCAACTAACCGATGACGATTATGTTTCAAGATTTCATTTCTTGTTAGAATTAAACCCACCAAAAGTATGGCTAAAAGATCTTGGTAGTAAAAATGGAACGTATGTAAATGATGTTAAATTTGGTGGAAGAGAGCAGGCAGATCCTCTTAAAGTTGATATTGAAAATGTTGCAAAGTTTTATGAAAAGCATAACTTAGATACTATAAATTATCAGACAGAAATCTTTGATAATGACGAAATTCGTGTAGGTGATAGTTCAATATTAGTTACCGTTGAAAAAGATGTTCAACTAGTTAATAAAGCAATACCGGCCGATGACCTTTCTGCCGATATTGACATTGAGTCATTAAATCAGATTGTAAAATCAGGAAAACCAAATATCCTGTCTGTAATTCCAAATTATGAGATAATAAAGCTTATAGGTGAAGGCGGCATGGGAGCTGTATATCTTGCTAAAGATATAAATAATGGATATCTCTTTGCGATTAAAATCGTTAAACCGGGTCAAAGTGTCAATCCTTCAACGCTAAAGAGATTTCGTGAAAGAGAAATGAAGATTGCTAAATCACTACGTCACAAGAATATTGCCTACTGTTATGATGTGGATTACAAAAAGGGATTATACTATATGATAATGGAATATGTCATTGGGAATGATATTCAGCAATTGATTAATATTAATGGAATGTTCAATATTCGCGAGGCTTGTGAGATAATCATTGATGCATTGGAAGGCTTATCATATATACATAAACATAACGTAATTCACAGAGATATTAAGTCATCAAACATACTGGTTTCAAATAATAAAGAAGTAAAGATAACCGATTTCGGGCTTGCAAAAGATCTTACAGTGGATAATTCTATTACCGGTGGCAGCGAATACGCAGGAACATATCCTTATATGCCGCCTGAACAAATATATAATTTTAAAAATTGTAATTTTTCATCCGATCTTTTTTCAATGGGGGCAACGTTATACTATATGTGTACAAAAGATTATCCTCACGATTATCCCAAGGGAAAAGATGCAATGCTCGTAAATATACAAGACCCAATAATTCCTATAGAAAAAAGGATAAGAAATATTAATAAATCTTTGGCAAAAGTTATTAATAAATCCTTAAGTCTTAAAATGAACGAGAGATACCAAACTGCAAAGGAAATGCAGGCAGCATTAAAAGAGGCATTAATCAAAAATTAATATAAATTTGTATGGATAAAACAAGTATATCTGGAATAACTAACGTCGGAAAGAAGAGGAAAAACAATGAAGACGCATATTATATAGACGATGTCAATAACGTATTTATAGTCGCGGATGGAATGGGTGGCCATAATGCAGGTGAAGTAGCCAGTGCTAAATCGATTGAGTTTATTAAATTTGCGTTGGATAGTTTCGCATTACAAGAAATGAAACAAAACCCTACAAAGATTGAAAATAGTTTGAAACAAATATTATCTGATGTAAATGAAAATATATATGAACTTGGCAATAATAATCCTGACTACCACAGTATGGGTTGTACAATTGTATTAACGTATATAGAGAATAATTATTTACACAAGTTTCACGTAGGAGACTCAAGATGTTATGTTTGCAGAAACAATAAAATCGAACAATTAGGAGATGACCATTCATACGTTGGAGCTGCAATAAAAATGGGATACATGACAAAAGAAGAAGCTCGCAAAAGTCCCGAAAAGAATAAAATAACAATGGCAATTGGTACTTCAAATAATATTCAACCTGATTACAAAAAATACGAATTACAAAAAGATGACATTATTATGTTGTGTTCTGATGGATTATGGGATATGCTTTCTGATGAAGATATTTTAAAGATAATAAATACAAACAAATCCGCACAGGAAATGAGTGAAGAATTAATTTCCGAAGCGAATAATGCAGGTGGTGTTGATAATATCACGGTCATTGTAATTAAAAATTAGCAAAGAATGAGAAAAAAGATTATAGGTTGAAGTGAATAATAATTTAGAAAATATTGAACAAGACTTAAATGTTATTCCCCTAAAATGGAACATAGGTGATGTTATAGCTGATTTATATAAAGTAACTGGTATTCTTGGTGAAGGTGGAATGGGTATTGTTTACAAGGTTCGCCATAAAGAATGGGATGTAGATTTGGCTGTTAAAAGTATTCGTCCTGAAATATTATCAAAAACAGGTTTAGATAGTTTTATTAAAGAAGCTGAGGCTTGGGTAAATTTAGGATTACATCCAAATATAGTTAGCTGTTATTATGTAAGACAATTAGGCGAAGTACCAAGAATATTTATGGAATATATAGATGGAGGTTGTATTGAAGAATTAATTCAGAGTGGAGAACTTTATGATAGCTCAAATGATGATGTATTAGAAAAAATACTTGATATTGCTATTCAGTCAGCTTGGGGTTTGAAATTTGCACACGATCAAGGGTTTGTGCATCAAGACGTTAAACCTTTAAACTTACTAATGTCATCTGAAGGTACAGTTAAAGTTACTGACTTTGGAATTGCTAAAGCAAAAATGAAATTAGGAGAAAAATATATCCCACCAAAAAAAGGTACCATATTTGTTCCTTCTGGTGCGTTGTCACCACAATATTGTTCTCCGGAACAAAAAGAAGGAAAACCACTTAGCAGAAAAACAGATATCTGGAGTTGGGCTGTTTCAGTATTGGAAATGTTTACTGGTGGTGTTCATTGGGTAAGTGGGGCCATCGCAGAAACTGTTTTAGAGCAACACCTTAAAAATGGAAGTATTAAAAATAATGTCCCAAACATACCCGATCAACTCGCAGATTTATTACAACAATGTTTTAAATATAATCCAAAGAATAGACCAAATGATTTTGAAGAAATATCAAATAGATTAATTGAAATTTATAACGATATAACTCAATGGAACTATAAGAGAAAAGCCCCTAAATCCGTAGATTTAATTGCTGACAGTTTAAACAACAAAGCAGTATCTTTCCTTGATTTAAAAAATAATAATAAGGCTGAAGAATGCTGGATAGAAGCTTTAAAAATAGATCCACAACATCTTCAAAGTACATATAATTACGGTTATTACCGATGGCAAAGAGCAGATATAACAGATGAAGAATTATTAAAAAAGATTACATCACTTGAAAGTTTATATAAAATTAACAGTGATTACTGGGAGTGTTTAGGTTGGATACATTATGAAAGGGGTGATCTAGAAGCAATTGAATCAATACAAAAATCTAGTTACAAAATTGAGAATAAAAAATTTCTAAATGCATTAGAGAATCCAGAACGACCAATAATTTGTGAAATAAGAAAACTTGGAAAGCCTATAGATTATGTTCTGTTTGACAGAAATATATCTTTTATCATAGATAAATACATCGTCTCGACAGATGAATCTAATACAATATATTTCTGGGATATTGAAACAGGTAATAAATTAAAAACATTCAAAGGCCATAAAGATTTTATTTCAGACCTTTGCATATCAAAAGACGAAAAATATTTGCTTTCGAGTAGTTCAAACGTATGGTTTGAAAATTTTGAAGAACGAGGTGGAAATCTTGATAATAGTATAAGATTATGGGATATTGAATTAGAACAGGAAATAAGAAGATTCAATGGGAATGATTCAATGATATTAAGTGCTAAATTTTCACTAAATGGCGAATTTATAATTGCACATGGAGAAGATGAAGTTGTTAGGTTTTGGGATGTAAAGACGGGAAATGAAATCAGCAATTTTTCTTTAAGTTCACCATATGAAAATCAAAACATAATAATGTTAGATGGGAATATAATATATATTACATGGGGTTTAAATCTTGATGAATCAATTATCCAATATTGGAATTATAAGTCTGGGAATACAAATAGTTTAAAAAGTAAAATAAAATATTTCTATCAATATCATTTCACAAAAGACGGGCAATTGATATTATCTTTAAGTGAGGACAACATTTTTCAACTATGGGAAGTTAAAACTGGAAAAATTATATACGAAATTAATCATGGTAAACTTGTTTGGTATTATACATTGACTCCAGACGGGAAATATGTGTTTATTTCAGACAAAGATTCAATAAGCATTCGGGAGACCGAAACTGGAAAAGAAGTAAAGAAGTATAAGAGTTACTCCAACAATGTATCTTCTGCAAACTTCTCTTTCGATGGTAGATTTGTCTTTATGAAGACCATAAATCATAAATCTGGCTTTATAAAAACATATAGAATTCGAGAGTTTATTACCGGCAAACAAATCAGAAGTTTCGAAGCAAGCAAGCAAATAATAGCCTTTTCTTCTTCCTGTATGTTTGTACTAGTGAACAAAGTCAACAAAACTGCAAGTTTGTGGGAATTTAGATATCCAAACAACGAAAAATCAAATAATTACCCATTAATAAGTAAAGTTTTGCAAACAGCAGAAATTGGTCAATTGCAAAAAGAGATAATCGGAGCCATAAATAAAGTTAAAAAGCTCATAGGTTTAAAAAAATATAAACCGGCTTATGATATTCTTAAGAATATTCCTGTTGAATCAGGTTATTCAAAAAACCTTGAACTCCTTTCGCTCAAACAGCAGCTTTATTTAATAACAGGACAAGAAAAAAGGACACTAAAGAATGTTTGGCAAAAAGAAATAATACATACGGATAACTTGTTTGTAGACTATATTAAACTAAATTCTGATTTTATGACAGTATCAACGGTGGGGGACGAGATAATTTTATGGGAAATAGATACTGGAAGGGAGGTTATGAGATATGATGAGTACAATAATCTCGGAGCTATTATGGATATTTCTTCCGACGGAAGATTTGCTATTTCGTTAGAAAAGGGAAATCATTCACTTCATCTATGGGACGTTGAAACAGGAGATTATATTAGAGCTTTAACAGGACATGAATATAGTATAATCTGCGCATCGTTCTCACCGAATGGAAAAAATGTTGTATCAGGAAGCCATGATAATACGATACGAATATGGGAAGCCGAAACCGGAAAAGAGACAATTAGGTTTAAAATACAAAATGGTTCTATAACCTGTGTCAACTATTCTCCCGATAGTAAATATGTTTTATTTGGTATAGAAATATCGTATTCAGATAGGGATGAAGAATATACATATTTGTTGGATACAGCCACAGTTAAAATATCAAAATGTATTGAAGGCACTAGCTTTATTTTTTCAAATGATTGCAAATACATTTTAGGCTGCAAGTGTACTACAATTGAATTGAGAGATAGTTATTCATTAAATCTAATTAGACAGTTTAAAGGTCACACCTCATTTATAAATTCTATTAGTTTTTCTCCTGATGGGAAATTTATCCTATCCGGAAGCACTGACAATACTATAAGGATATGGGATCTTAATACAGGGCAAGAAATTTATAAAATTGAGGATCATTGTTCCCCCATAAATCAAGTACTTTTCTCATGTGATGGTAGATATGTTTTGTCAAATAATAGTGATAACACTTTTTGTATTTATGAATTAGATTGGGATTGGGAAATTACCGATCCTGTTGATTGGGATGAAAAAGTTAGACCTTATCTTGAAATATTTCTAGAGTTACATAATTCAAATGGTTCTAATGAGAAATCACGAATAAGAAAACCTAATTGGAGTGAAGATGATTTCAATATATTTTATTATGACTTAATGAACCGCGGATTTGGATATATAAAATATAAAGGAATTAGAAATGAATTAGAAAAGATGACTAGATATTGGAATGAGTATTAATAGTTTTGAAAATATTGAACAAGACTTAGTTGATATTCCTCTTAAATGGAATATAGGTGATGTTATCGCAGATATATATGAAGTTACTGGTATTCTTGGTGAAGGCGGAATGGGTATTGTTTACAAGGTTCATCATAAGGAATGGGATTTGGATTTAGCTGTTAAAAGTATTCGTCCCGAAATATTAAATAATACTGGTTTAGAAAACTTTATTAAAGAAGCTGAGACCTGGGTAAATCTTGGATTACACCCAAACACAGTTAGTTGTTATTATGTAAGGAAATTAGGAGAAGTTCCAAGAATATTTTCCGAATATGTTGATGGTGGAAGTTTAAAAGAATGGATTCAAAATGGAAAATTATATAATGATACTAAAAAAGAAGCTTTAGAAAGAATACTTGATATTGCTATACAATCCGCTTGGGGTTTGCAATATGCACATGAACAAGGGTTGATACACCAGGATGTTAAACCTG